>QHUE01000250.1 GCA_003221825.1 Gemmatimonadota bacterium | reverse complement strand
GGCCGACGCCGAGGACGAGGGCGTTGGTGCGGCATGGGATGCGCCGTTCGGCCGCGGCCGTCCCGGGTGGCACCTGGAATGCTCGGCGATGGCGCTCGAGGAGATCGGGAAACACGCCGGCGTACAGACGCTCGACATCCACGCCGGCGGCATCGATCTGATTTTTCCGCACCACGAAAACGAGATCGCGCAGTCCGAAGGCGCGACGGGCCACACGTTCTCGCGCCATTGGGTGCACGGCGAGTTCCTCAACGTGCGCGGCACGAAGATGTCGAAGCGGCACGGCAACTTTCTCACCGCGCGCGATTTGCGCGAGCAAGGGGTTGATGCGGCGGCTGTGCGATTGCTCTTTTTCCAAACGCATTATCGACAGCCGGTTGATTTCACCGACGAAGCACTCGAGGCCGCGAAGGAGGGCGTGCGCCGACTCGGAGAGTTTCATGAGCGACTGCAAAAAACCGGGAGAGGGGAGAAGGGAGAAGTACTATCTGGTCTCGCTGAGAAACTCGAGGCTGATGTCGCCACCGCGTTGAACGACGACCTCAACGCGCCGCGCGCCGTCGCCGCGTTGTTCGATTTTGTCCGCGCGGTGAATCGTGAGCTCGACCGTCCCGCGGGCCCGGCGGGGGCGCAACGGGCGCTCGCTGCGTTCGAACGGATCACGGGTGCGGGGCTGCTCGACGTGCTCCCGACCGAGCGCGCCGTGGATCCGGCGCTCGCGAGTTGGGTGGCCGAGCGCGTCGCGGCCCGCACCCAGGCCCGTAAGTCCAAGGATTTCAAGGCCGCGGACGCGATCCGGGCCGAGCTCGGCGCCAAGGGCGTCGAGATCGAAGACACGCCCCAGGGTACCCAATGGCGACTCCGCTGACGAGGGCTAAGTCGTTCGAAGTCCATCCCTTGCCATAGTTGCCCAGCCCGTCTAAGATACGAGTCTGTCGGATTCAGCCTTTACCAGCTGACGTAGCTCAACTGGCAGAGCAGCTGATTTGTAATCAGCAGGTTAAGGGTTCGAGTCCCTTCGTCAGCTCAAACCCGAACTCTGGGAAACAACAAACCCCGCGCGCCATGAAACGCGGGGTCTGTTGTCAGTGGGTGCGAAGGGGTCGGCGCGCTGGGTGGGGTGCCCGAGTGGCCAAAGGGAGCAGACTGTAAATCTGCCGGCGTCAGCCTACGAAGGTTCGAATCCTTCCCCCACCACTTGGTGGCGCGCGGGCGTAGCTCAGTTGGTAGAGCATCAGCCTTCCAAGCTGAGGGTCACGGGTTCGAGCCCCGTCGCCCGCTCCTTGTCCTGAGGGCCGAAGGCCCGAAGGATCTGAGCAAAGGCTCGCGTAGCTCAGTCGGTAGAGCGCGTCCTTGGTAAGGACGAGGTCACCGGTTCAATCCCGGTCGCGAGCTCTGCATGAACTAGAGGCGTAGAAAAAAATCGTCGAACGAAGACGTCGAACACAGACGTCTAACGAAGTCGTTCGACGATGTTGTTCGACGCAATTGTTGGACGGTGTTGTTAGACGCAGTTGTTAGACGCCGTTTTTCTACGAGGTATTAATGGCTAAGGCAAAATTTGAGAGAACAAAGCCGCATGTAAACGTGGGCACCATTGGCCACGTGGACCACGGCAAGACGACGTTGACGGCGGCGCTCACGAAGGTCTCGGCCGACAAGGGGCTGGGGACCTACGTGAGCTACGACCAGGTGGCGAAAGCGTCGGAGTCGCAGGGCCGCCGTGATGCGACGAAGATTCTGACGATCGCGACGAGCCACGTGGAATACTCGACGCCCGAGCGTCACTACGCGCACGTCGACTGCCCGGGACACGCCGACTATGTGAAGAACATGATCACGGGCGCCGCGCAGATGGACGGCGCGATCCTCGTGGTCTCGGCCGTCGACGGCCCGATGCCGCAGACGCGCGAGCACATCCTCCTGGCCCGGCAGGTGAACGTGCCGGCCGTGGTCGTCTTCCTGAATAAGTGCGACCTGGTGGATGATCCCGAGCTGCTGGACCTGGTCGAGCTCGAAGTCCGTGAGCTCCTGTCCAAGTATCAGTTCCCGGGCGATGACGTTCCGGTGATCCGGGGCGCCGCCCTGAAGGCGATCGAAGGCGACAAGCAGTGGGCAGGGAAGGTCGAGGAGCTGCTCGCGGCCCTGGATAAGAGCATTCCGGTGCCGAAGCGCGAAGTCGACAAGCCGTTCCTGATGCCGGTCGAAGACGTCTTCTCGATCACGGGCCGCGGCACGGTCGCCACGGGCCGGATCGATCGCGGCAAGATCAAGGTCGGTGAAGAAGTAGAGATGGTGGGTTTCGGCACGGACAAAAAGACCGTCGTGACGGGCGTCGAGATGTTTCGCAAACTGCTCGACGATGGACAGGCGGGCGACAATGTCGGCTTGCTGCTGCGCGGCATTGAGAAGGATCAGATCGAGCGCGGGATGGTGCTCGCCAAGCCCGGCACGATCAAGCCGCACACGAATTTCGAGGCCGAGGTGTACGTCCTGACGAAGGAAGAGGGGGGCCGCCATACGCCGTTCTTCAAGGGCTACCGGCCGCAGTTCTACTTCCGCACGACGGACGTGACGGGCAGCGTCGAGCTCCCGGCAGGCGTCGAGATGGTGATGCCGGGCGACAACACGAAGATGACGATCGAGCTGATCACGCCGATCGCGATGGAAGAGCAGCTGCGGTTCGCGATTCGCGAAGGTGGAAGGACGGTCGGCGCGGGCGTCGTCACGAAAATCTTGAAATAGGCCATATGCCAAGAGAGAACATCATTATGGAGTGCACCGTCTGTAAGAGTCGGAACTATTTCACGACCAAAAACAGGCGCAAGCACCCCGAGCGGGCGGAATGGAAGAAGTACTGCCCGAAATGCAATAAGCAGCAGGCGCACAAGGAATCGAAGTAGTGGCAACGGAAGTCATCACGGGTGGCGGAACCGGCGGAACGGGGGCGGGGGCTGGTGCGCCCGCGGTTCGCCCGGTCGGTCGCATCGGTCGCTTCCTGCAGTTCCTGCGCGATGTGCGCAACGAGCTGCGCAAAGTCACGTGGCCGACGTTCGATGAGTTGAAGAAAGCGACGACCGTGATCGTCATTTTCGTGTCGATTCTGGGCGTCGCGATCGGCCTGATGGACTCGTTCTTCCAGTGGGTATTCGTAAAGCTGGTTGCGAGGCTGTTCTAAGTGCCCGAGCTGCGCTGGTATGCGATTCAAACAACGGCGGGGCATGAGAACAAGGTGCGCTCGCTGATCGCGCGCCGCATCGCCGAAGATGCCCGGCCCGAGACGGAGAAGCCGATCCGCCAGGCCCTGGTCCCCACGCAGGAAGTGGTGGAGATCAAGAACGGCAAAAAGGTGAACGTCGAGCGCAAGATCTACCCGGGGTACGTGCTCGTAGAGATGGACCTGAATCAGGAGACGATCCACACGATCAACGGCATCCAGGGCGTGATCAAGTTCGTCGGTACCGGCCGCCTGCCGATGCCGTTGCGCCCGGACGAGGTCAACCGGCTGCTCGGCGTCGAAGAGGCGATCAAGGAAGAAGAGCCCACCGAGGCGATTCCGTTCCTCGTGGGCCAGGTCGTGGAGATCACGGAAGGGCC
>QHUE01000249.1 GCA_003221825.1 Gemmatimonadota bacterium | reverse complement strand
GCGTTCCACAGCGTGGAGAACATCGGGATCATTCTGCTGGGCATAGGGGCTGGGGCCTTGGGCCTTGCGTACGGGCACCCGCTTATCGCCGTGCTCGGCTTCGCCGGGGCCGCGCTACACACGCTCAATCACGCGATCTTCAAGAGCCTCCTCTTTCTCGCCGCGGGTTCGGTGATCCACGCGACTGGCACCAGAGAGATCGACCGCCTGGGGGGGCTCGCGCGTCCCATGCCCGCGACGACGGCGACATTTCTGATCGGCTCGGCCGCGATCGTCGGGCTCCCGCCGCTCAACGGGTTCGTCAGCGAGTGGGTGGTGTACCAGGCGCTGCTCCGCGGAGTGAGCGCGGGCGACGCGATCCAGTTCGCGGGGCTGGCGGTCGTCGTGCTGGCGCTCATTGGAGCGCTGGCGCTTGCCTGTTTCGTGAAGGTCGTCGGGGTTCTCTACCTGGGGACGCCCCGGCACACGCTGGCAACGGCTCCTCACGAGGCCGCACCAGGCATGATCCGGCCGCTCGTCGGCCTCGCCGCAGCGTGCGTCGTGATCGGCCTCGTCCCGATCGGCGTCGTGCCACCGGCGCTCCGGGTGGGGTCGCTTGTCGCCGGACTCCCCGCTGGCACCGCGGACGTCATGGGGACGACCGCCGCCGGCCCCGCGACCGTGTTCACGGTCGCGCTCGCATTGGGCCTGGCGGTGGCGTGGAGGCTGTACGTCACCTTGAGTCGCGAGGGGCGGGGGGGGCGTCCGGTGCAATCGGCGACCTGGGGGTGCGGCTACCCGACGCCCACCCCCCGGATGGCCTACACGGCGAGCTCGTTTGCCGCGCCGCTGCTCGACGTCTTCAGGTCCTTCGCGGGCGTACGCACCCACCGCACCGCCCAGGCATTCGCCACGCATGCGGTCGACCCCGTGTTGGACGAGGTCCTGGTTCCGGTCTGGCGTGGCGTCCGCAGCACCGCCGCCTGGTTGCGCCACGCTCAGCGTGGCGGCCTGTCCCGATACCTGCTGTGGGTGGGCGCAGCCGTCGTCGCCTCGCTGCTGTACCTACTCGCGGGCGGCAGGACTCCGTGACTCCCGAGGGGTTGCTCGCGTTGGTGCTCCTCGGGATCGCGGCGCCGGCGGTACCGGGAATCGCCGTGAAGACCAAGTCACTGCTGACCGGCCGGCGTGGCCCGCCCGCGCTCCAACTGTACGCCGATCTCGCAAAGCTGGTTCGCAAGGGCAGGGTCTACAGCCGCACGACGACGCTCATCTTCCGCGCGGGCCCCATCGTCGCGCTCGTGTCGCTCATTGTGGCGGCGCTGTTCCTGCCGCTCGACGGGCGGGAAGCGCCGGCCCGGTTTGCCGGTGACATGGTGGCGTTTGCCGGGTTGCTTGCGCTCGGGCGCTTTGCCCTCGTGCTGGCAGCGATGGACACCGGCTCGAGCTTCGAGGGGCTCGGCGCGAGCCGCGAGGTCACGATCGCGAGCTTCGCCGAACCCACGATGTTTCTCTGCTTCATCGCGTTGGTGCTCGCCGCGGGGGATCTCACGCTGAGCGGCATCCTCGGGACACCGCTGGCAGCGGCGTGGCCCCACGCTGGCGCGTCCCTGAGCCTCGTGGGCGTCAGCTTGTTCGTTCTCCTTCTGGCGGAGAACTCGCGCGTGCCCGTGGATGATCCCGCGACGCACCTCGAGCTGACCATGATCCACGAGGTGATCGTGCTCGATCACAGCGGACCGGACCTCGCGCTGATTCTCTACGGCAGCGCCTTGAAGCTCACGCTCTTCGGGGTGCTCGTGGTGAGCGTCCTCGTGCCCCGCGCGGGATTTTCGGGGCCGGCGGCAGTGGCCCTGCTGTTCGCGGGGCTCGGCATCGTCGCTGTGGCGGTGGGCGTGGTGGAATCGGTGATGGCGCGGGTCCGGCTGGTCCGCGTGCCGCAGCTGCTCGTCGGGGCGGCGGCGCTGGCGTTGGTCGCGACGATCCTGCAGCTCCGGTGACCATGCGCAACGCCGCCCAGATCGTCCTCCTGCTCGTCGTGCTGTCGGATCTCGCGATCCTCGGCACGTCGCGGCTCTCGAGCTGCATCCGCGGGCTGGCGGCGCAGGGCTTCCTGCTCGGCCTCCTGCCGGTGCTCATCGCGCCACACGTGTCGGTCCACGCCGCCAGTCTCGCGGTCGGAACGGTGATCGTGAAGGCTGTCGCGCTCCCCTGGTTCCTTACATGGGCGATTCGCGAGGCCGCAGTGCGCCGCGAGATCGAGCCGATCGTCGGGTTCATCGCCTCCCAGCTCCTCGGTGCGCTCGCGGTCGCCCTCGCATTCGCGATTGCGTCACGCCTGCCGTTGCCCGGGATGCAACAGCCGCTGCTCGTGCCGGTGTCGCTCGCGACACTCATCATCGGATTCGTCGTGCTGACGACGCGGCGCAAAGCGCTGGTGCAGGTGGTGGGGTATCTCATTCTCGAGAACGGGATCTACCTCTTCGGCCTGACGCAGACCGAGAGCGTGCCGTTCCTCATCGAGCTCGGGGTGCTCCTCGACATCTTCGTCGGCGTGTTCATCATGGGCATCGTCGTGTTCCACATCAATCGCGAATTCGACTCGCTCGATTCCACGCGCCTCACGGAGCTCTCCGACTGATGCGCCTGCTCGCGCTGTGCGCGATCCCGTTGGTCACCGCGCTCGTGGTACTGGCCGCGCGGACTTTCCGCGGGCGCCGCGTCCCCGTCGCGCTCCTGCTCGTCGTGGCGGGCGCGCACCTGGCACTGGTCACTTCCTTGTGGGTCGCTCCCCCGCTCCCGGCGCTCGGCGGCTGGATAGCCGCCGATCCGCTCGGACTCACCGTGCTTACGCTGACCAGCGTGCTGTTCCTCGTCACGGCGATTTACATCGTCGGGTATCTGCGGCAGGAGGCGCCGCGCAGCGGCCGGGTATTCGCGGGCGGACTGCTCGCGTTCCTCGCGGCCGCGTCGGTTGTGGCGCTGGCCCAGCACCTGGCGATGCTCTGGGTCGGGATGGAGGCAACGACCCTGTCGGTCGCGCCGCTCGTGTTCCTGCGCCGCGACCGCCGCTCGCTCGAAGCGACGTGGAAGTATCTCGTCGTCTCCTCGGTCGGGATCGCGCTCGCGCTCCTGGGCACCTTCTTTCTCGCCAGCGCCCAGGGGGACCTCGGGCGCCCGCTACTGCTGCCGGATCTGATCGCGCACGCCCGCGAGTTGCACCCGGCATGGCTACGCGCCGCGTTTCTGTTCCTCCTCGTCGGCTTCGGCACGAAGATGGGGCTCGCCCCGATGCATACCTGGAAGCCAGACACGTATGGGGAGGCACCCAGTCTCGTCAGCGGTCTGATGGCGGGCGCACTGACGAGCTGCGCCTTCCTCGGAGTCGCCCGCGTGAGCGAGGTTGTCGCGGCGGCCGGGCTGGGCTCGTTCGCCCAGCCGGTGCTCATCGCGTTCGGCCTCCTCTCGCTCGGCGTCGCGGCCACGTTCGTCATCGGCCAACGTGACATGAAGCGGCTGCTCGCATACTCCAGTGTGGAGCACATGGGTTTGCTCGTGCTCGGACTCGGGCTGGGTGGTGTCGGCGCGTACGG
>QHUE01000009.1 GCA_003221825.1 Gemmatimonadota bacterium | reverse complement strand
TGACGATCCGGTGGACGCTACTCCCGGCCGCAATGGTCGCATTGCCGTTTCTGGTCAATGCGTGCATCAATGAACCGACCGCCGCCAGGACGGGATCTCGCCTTTCCGCGGCGAGGCTCCTCGCAGCGGATCCCGTGTCGCTGAAGCTGGACCCGACCGCCGGGAACTTTCCACCGCCCGACTTCCTCAGGGAAACCGGCAACGGGCCGTTCTCGCAGGCCCAGTGGACGAACAAGGTGGCGCTGGACGGCAAGTTCTCGGTACTGCTCGCGAAGGCGGTCGACTTTGCGTCCTGTTACACGGCAACCCCGGAGAACGGGTGCGCGGCGTTTGCGGCGGCGATCGTGACCGGGGTCGAAGGGATAACGATCGCCGATCTCGGCGACATCGGCTTCTCGGTGAGCGGGAGCTGCGGTGGCGGCTCGCCGCGGTTCAACCTGTCCTACGACACGGACGGCGACGGCCAGGCAAACGGGGTCGCTTTCTACGGCTGCGCGGCGCACGTGAGCGGCACGCCGGCGGCGGGTTGGACGAGCATGTCCGTGAGCGCGGTGACGCCGGACTTCTGCTACACATTCCCGGACGGAGCCTGCACGTTGACGCCGGCCTCGACCGTAGTGGAGCTGTCGGTTCTGGTGGACGAGAAGGGGACGTGGCACATCGACCGCGTGCAGGCCGCCGCCGCCACCACGGGCGAGCCCAACGGCACCTGACCGGAGCGAGCGGAATCAGCCGGGCGGTCGAAGGGCGCCCCATCGTCCTTGCGTCCGGCTCTCCTCGACGCAAGCAGCTGCTCGAGATGCTGCACATCCCGTTCCGCGTGGTTCCGCCCGACGTGGACGAGCACGTGCTGCCGGGCGAGGCGCCGCAGGACTACGTCATGCGGCTGTCGCGCGCCAAGGCCGAGGCGGTCGTGGCGCGCGCGCCGGGCGACGTGATCCTCGCGGCCGACACCACAGTCGTGCTGGACGGTGAGATTTTCAGCAAGCCCGACTCTCCGGCCGGCGCGGTCGCGATGCTGTCGCGGCTCCAGGGACGCACCCACGAGGTGATGACGGCGATCGCGGTCACGCGCGGCGGTGACCTGGCGCAGGCGCTGGACGTCTCGCGGGTCACGTTGCGGCCGGTGGACCGGCCGACGCTCGAAGCCTACGTCGCCACCGGGGAGCCGCTCGACAAAGCCGGCGCGTACGCGATCCAGGGACTCGGCGCCCCGCTGATCGAACGCGTGGAGGGAGACTTCTTTGGCGTGATGGGACTGCCGCTGCGGCTGGCGCTGGACCTGCTGGCGAAGTTCGGGCGACCTTACCGCTTCACCCGGTAAACCGGGATCTTCTTCGTCTTGCCCTTGACCTGAATGGACTCGAGCGTCTCAACGGGCGGCTTCTTTTTCAGCTGCTGGTAGAACGGTTCCGAAATGAGGATCTCGTTGGGACCGGCCTTGCCGCACAGCCGGTAGGCGGTGTTCACGGCATCGCCGATCACGGTGTACTCGAGTCGCCGGTCGGACCCGATATTGCCGGCGAACACTTCGCCGAAGTTGATGGCGATCCCGATCTGTACCTCCGTCCGTCCCTCCCGCTTCCACTTGGTGTTCAGCTTCTCAAGCTCGGTCAGCTGTGCCAGCGCGCACTCCACGGCGCGGTCGGCGTCATCGGCGTGGGCGATGGGCGCACCCCACAGCGCCATGATCGCGTCGCCCATGAACTTGTCGAGCGTGCCGCCGTGCTCGAAGACCTTGTCCACCATCTCGGTGAAGTACTCCGTGAGGAGCTTGGCGATCTCGTCGGGGCTCATCGTCTCGGACATCGGCGTGAAGCCGCGAATGTCGGAGAAGAACACCACCACCGGGCGCTTTTCGCTCGGCAAGCGTCCCGCGTCCTGCTGCTGCGAGATCACCTGCGCGATGTTGGGCGAGAAGTAGCGCTCAAAGTTCGATCGGACCAGCGCCTCGCGCCGGATCCGCTCGGATAGCTGTGAATTCTCGATCGCCACGGCCGTCAGGCCGCCAAACGCGATCAGGAACTCGAGGTCCTCGTCCGCGAACGAGTGCGTCGCCGTCAGGTTGTCGACGTAGAGGATGCCCAGGACCTTCGAGTCCGAGCCCATCAGCGGCGTGCACATCGCGCTGCGGACGCTCTGGATGAGAATCGACTTCCCCTTGAACCGCTCGTCGGCCGCGGCGTTGTCGGACAGGATGGCGACCCGCTCCTCCACCGCCTTGCGGGCGATCGACTGCGGGACGTGCTTCGCGGCGCTCGCGTCGCCGGTCCGGCTCTTGGAGATGCGCGGCACGAGCTCGTTCGACTTGCCGTCGAGCAGCAGGATCGAGACGCGGTCGACATTCATGATCTGGAACGTGAAGTCCACGACCTTGTCGAGCAGCCGGTCCAGCTCCTGCTGCTTCGACAGCTCCTTGGACACCTCGAGCAGCAGCGACAGCTTCTTCTCGCGCCGCTCCTCCTGACTCTGCGCGCGGACTTTGAGGTGGGAAGAGCCCTCCGGCTGGTCGATGACGATCGCCGGCACGCCGCCGCTGACGGGCAGCTGCCGGACGATCGTTCCCCCGGCCGCGCCGCCCTTGGTGCCGGGCTTGAAGTCGGCAGGCGGCGGCACGACCTGGGGGCGGGGAAGCGGCGCCGTCACTTCCTTCACGCGGAACGCCACTTTCCCGAACGTCACGACGTCGTTCGCGCCCGCCTCGGCCTCGGTGATCTTCGCGCCGTTCAGGAACGTCCCGTTGGACGAGCCGAGATCGGTGACGCGGACGCCGCTTTCGGTGAGCACGATTTCGGCATGGCGGCGGGAAATGGTGGGATCGTAGATCGGCACGTCGCTCGTGACCGCCCGTCCCACCACGAGCTTGCGCCCGAGCTGGAGATCGATGGACTGCTCGCCGGAAGTGCTCAGCAGCTTGAACACAGGCCCCGAAACTAATCGCCCGCTTTGGCGAGCGCGAGCGCCCGCAGCACCGCGAGCGCCTTGGCTTCGGTTTCCGCGAATTCGCGCGCCGGGTCGGAGTCGGCGACGATTCCCGCACCGGCCTGCACCACGACCTTGTCCTTCAGCACGAGGGCGGAGCGAATCGCGATGCAGGTGTCCAGCGTGGTCGCGCCCCATCCCACGTATCCGACCGCCCCCGCATAGGGGCCGCGGCGTTCCGGCTCCAGCTCGTCGATGATTTCCATCGCGCGGACTTTCGGCGCGCCGCTGACCGTGCCGGCGGGGAAACAGGCGCGAAAGACGTCGAGTGCGTCGTAGCCGTCCTTCAGGTGCCCGCGCACCTCGCTCACGAGGTGTTGCACGTGCGAGTAGCGCTCGATCTGGAGCGACTCGGTCACGCGCACCGTGCCGTACTCCGCCACCCGCCCCACATCGTTGCGGCCCAGGTCCACGAGCATGCGATGCTCGGCCAGCTCCTTGGCATCTTCGCGCAGCGCCGTCGCCAGCGCCTCATCCTCGGCCGGCGTCGCGCCGCGGGGGCGGGTGCCCGCGATCGGCCGCACGGTCACCTCGCTGCCTTCGACGCGCACCAGGACCTCGGGTGAGCTCCCGACGAATGTCACGTCGTCCAGCGCGAGATAGAACAGATAGGGGGCGGGGTTCAGCGCGCGCAGGTAGCGATAGAGCCGCAGCGGATCCACGGCCCCGGGCACGACCTGGCGACGCGACAGCACCGCCTGGAACACGTCACCCGCACCGATGTACTCGCGGATCTTGGCGACGTCGCGCTCGAACTCGGCCCGCCCATATTGCGACTGCGGACGCAGCACGCGCCCGTCGTCCTCCAGCCCGAGCGGAGTCAGGTGATGCGTATCGCCGAGCCGCCCGATCAGCGCATCGAGACGCTCCTGCGCCGCGTCATAGAGCCGCAGCCGCTGCGCGGGCGACGCCTTCGGCGGCACCTCGACGTTCGCGACGACGATCGCCCGCCCGAACACGTTGTCGAGGATCACGAGTGAGTCCGCGATCATCACGACCGCGTCGGGAACGCCGAGCGTGTCGGCGGGACTCGCGGGCAAGCGCTCGATGCTGCGGACGAGATCGTAGCCGAGATACCCGACCGCGCCGCCCATGAACCGCGGCAATCCCGGCACGGCCACGCTCGGCAGCGCGCGCATCCGGTCGGCGAGGTGGGCGATCGGGTCGGGCGTCTGGCCCGCCTCCGCCCATCCGGCGGCCGGCGTCCAGCGCTCGACGCGCTGGCCGCGATAGCGCCACGCTTCGCGCGGCTCGGTGCCGAGGAAGGTGTAGCGGGCCCAGCGCTCGCCGCCGACCAGCGATTCGAGCAGAAACGCAAACGGCGGCCGCGCGACCTTCGCGAACGCGGCCACGGGCGTATCGGCGTCGGTGACCACTTCGCGGATCACCGGCACGATGCCGCCGCCTTTGGCGCGCTCCAGGAATGCGTCGCGTGGGTCCATGTTCTAGATTTCGCCGCGATGCGCTGGTCCGTTGCGCTCCTGCTGCTGATCGTGCCTGCGCGTGGGTCCGCCCAGGACTGGAACAGCGATTCCGCCCTGGCGCTGGCGCGCCGCGCCATCGAGCGGCGTGCGCGTGCCGCGGTCGATACTGCCCTGCGCGATTACAAGGCTCAGGCTCACGGGTTTCTCTTCTTCCTCGGCCAGTTCGGCGAAGGGCTCACCGAGCCGCCGCGGCTCGTCAAAGCGGACCAGCTGGAGCTGGAAGTGTACTGGAAGGCGCCGCAGCTGAGCAAGCAGCGGATCGTCGGCTGGCGCGACCGCGCCGAGCTCCCCACGGACATCAATTACCACCGCGATCATCTCGGCATCATTCAGAACAATTTCGGCACGGCGATCCGGCTCGGCGAGGGCGACGAGGTGCGCGACGTCCCCCATCCCCTCGCGCCGGGTGGCACGGACGTGTACGACTTCGCGCTCGGCGACACGTCGGCCATCGTGCTCTCGCAGCGCGCGGTGCGCGTTGTCGCGCTCCGCGTGCGGCCCAAGCGTTTCACCGACGCCGCGATCGTCGGCACGCTGTTCGTGGACGTCGAGTCCGCCGAGCTGGTGCGCATGGCGTTCAACTTCACGCCCAAGGCGTATCTCGACCCGCAGCTCGAAGACGTCAGCATCGTGCTGGACAATGCGCTGCTCGATGGGCGGTTCTGGCTGCCCTATCGGCAGGAGATCGAGATCCGCCGCCGCGCCACGTGGCTCGACATCCCGGCGCGCGGCATCATTCGGGGACGCTGGGAGATCGACGGCTACGTGTTCAACATCGGGCTCGCGGCCAGCTGGTTCCGCGGGGAAGAGATCACCGCGCTGCCGAAGCCCGCGCGCGATTCGTTCCCGTGGCCGGGACCGCTCAGCGCCGCGATCCAGGACGTCGCCGAGCCGGTGCGCGAAAACGATCTGCAACAGGTCCGCACCGAGGTCAGCCGCATCGCGGGGCGCCGCGCACTGACCGGGCTGAAGCGGCAGCGCCTCGGCGCGCGGTCGCTGAGCGACCTGGTGCACGTCAATCGCGTCGAGGGCCTCGCCGCGGGTGCGGGCGTGGTGTGGCGCACGCCGGACGACGGCTTCGAATTCCGGGCGCTGGGCAGTTACGGGTTTGCCGATGGTGCGGGCAAGGGGATCTTCGCGCTGACCTCTGCCGATGGTCTCGAGCTGGCGGCGTATCGACAGGTGCGCGACATCGCGGACGCGCCGGTGATCGCGCCGATGCTCAACTCGCTCGCCGCGCAGGAATTCGGGGACGACGACGGCGACTACTATCGCGCGACCGGAGTGCGGTTCGGGGTGCGCGTTGCGATCGGCGCGCGCGGTGAATGGCATTTCGTCGCCGCCCGCGAGCGCGTCGCATCACTCGCGGTTCGGGCTGCGCCGGCGACCGGGCGCTATCGTCCGAACCCCGCGGTGACAGACGGCGACTACACCACCGCCGCCCTGACGCTGCGACGCCGCAGCGAAGGGTTCGCCGTTCGCCGTGATGTAGCGGGGGAAGCGACGCTGGAATTTGGCGAGCACTACACGCGCGCCAGTGCCAGCGGCCACTTGCTGATTCCCCTGGGACCCAGCCGGATCTTGACCCGGCTGCAGGTCGGGCTGGCGAGCCGGGATCTCCCCGCGCATCGGGCGTTCGTCCTCGGCGGGCGCGGTACGCTGCTGGGAGACGGGTTCCGGGATTGGGGCGGTCGTCGCGCCGCGCTGCTGCACATCGAGTGGCGCACCCCTGTCCCATTCATCCGTCTCCGGGCGGGACCCGCGCGCACGCCGGGCTCCATCACCCTCGCACCGTACGCGGCATGGGGGTGGGCCGCCGAGCCCGTTGCCCTCACGCCGTGGCGCGCGACGCCGGGCAGCCGCGTGACCGTGGGGCTTGGCGCGGAATGGCTGGGGCTGTTCCGGCTCGAAGCAGGGTACGGTCTCGAGACGCGACTCGTGCACGTCGCCTTCGACGTCACCCGTGATTTTTGGGACATCCTGTGAAAAAACGAGACGTCTAGGCGCCTGGAGCCTCCGGGACTAGCTTGGAGGCAGCCGCATGCCCGTAACCGCATTCCCCGACGAATGGCTGGCCCAATCCATTGAGGGCCTGACGCCCGAGCGCCTGCTGGAGCTCCGGGGGAAGTCGGAGTCCGGCCGGACGCTGTGGGACTGCGTGGTCGCCGAGAAGATCGCGACCGACGCCCAGATCATCGAGAAGTTGTGTCAGCGCTTCCGCCTGAAGGTCGCTGACCCTTCCAAGATCGATCTCACAGCGCGGGACGGCGTGCCCGAGCAGCTCGCCCGCCGCTATCACGTTCTGCCATTGCGCCTGACGGATTCGTTTCTCGAGCTGGGAACGGCGAACCCATTCGATCTCGACGCCGAAAAGGCGCTCGCCTTCGCGACCGCGCGCGAGATCCGGCTGTTCCTGCTCGCGCCTTCCAAGATCAGCGAGAAGCTCGACGAGATGTACAGGGCGGAGAAGGCGATCGACAAGCTGCTCGAGGGGATGGGCGACCAGGAAGTCCTGACGACGCTCACCGATGCGCCGCCGGAGGAGCTCAACATCTCCGAGGCGGACGCCAGCCAAAAGCCCGTCGTGCGCCTGGTGGATATGATCATCTCCGAAGGGATTCTGTCACGCGCGAGCGATATCCACGTCGAGCCCGAAGAAGGCGGCGTCGCCGTGCGCTATCGCATCGACGGCGTCCTGCGGCAGGTCATGAAGATTCCGCGCCAGGCCGGGCTCCCGCTGATTTCCCGCATCAAGATCATGTCCTCCCTCGACATCGCCGATCGTCTGCGGCCCCAGGACGGCCGCGCGCGCGTTGCGGTGAACGGCCAGCCGATCGACCTGCGTGTCTCGACGCTGCCGGCGCAGCTCGGCGAAAAAGTCGTGATCCGCATCCTCGATTCCCGCGCCACGGTCAAATCGCTCGACACGCTCGGTCTCAACCCCGGTGAAGCGGAAGCGATCAAGCGGCTGCTCGAGAACCACGAGGGCATCATGCTCGTGACGGGGCCGACCGGATCCGGCAAGACGACGACGCTCTACTCCGCGATCAACCAGATCAAGAGCGAAGGCGTCAACATCGTCACCGTCGAAGACCCGGTCGAGTACCGGATGCAGGGGATCGTGCAGGTGCAGGTGCAGGAGAAAGCGGGGCTGACGTTCGCCGCCGCCCTGCGGTCGATCTTGCGCCAGGACCCCAACGTCGTGCTCGTCGGCGAAATCCGGGATAAGGAGACCGCACAGATCGCCGTGCAGGCCTCCCTCACGGGACACCTCGTCCTTTCCACGCTGCACACCAACGACGCCGCCAACGCCGTCACCCGGCTCGTGGACATCGGCGTCGAGTCCTACAAGATCGCCGCATCGCTGCGCGGGGTCGTGGCGCAGCGTCTGATGCGCAAGCTCTGCCTGACGTGCAAAGAAGTCTGGATGGAGGCGCCGCCCGAGCGGCTGCGGCGCTGGATCCCCAAGGGGACGCCGCTGTACCGCGCGGCGGGCTGTCCCGACTGCGCGATGACGGGCTATCGGGGCCGCTTCTCGATCCTCGAGATCCTCACGATGACGCCCGAGCTCGAGCGGCTGATCGCCGCCGGGGAAGCGGCGGACCGGATCGCGGAGGCGGCGCAGCGCGGCGGGATGAAATCGCTGTGGGAGTCGGGTCTGGCTCACGTGACGCGCGGCGAGTCTACGCTCGATGAGCTTACGCGCGTGGTGGACATTCCCGCCGAGGCCGAGGCTCCGCAGCGCCCTGCGCCGAAGACCGTTGGCGTTCCCCTCGAGCCCGCCGCGCCCGTCTCCACAATCTTCGACCTGCTCGAGGAGTCCGCACCGCCGGCGCGTCGCTCAGGCGCGCACGGCCAGCCGGCCTCCAAGGTCCTGCTCGTCGACGACGAGGACAGCCTGCGCAACGTGATGCGCGACTTGCTCGAGCGGGATGGCTACATCGTGACGGAGGCGCGCGACGGGGTGCAGGCCCTCGATCAGGTCGATCGCGTGGGTCCGGACATCATCGTGCTCGACCTCAATCTCCCGGGCCTCGACGGTTATGGCGTGCTGTCGCACCTGCGTTCGCGTCCCGCGACCGCGAACATCCCGGTCATCGTGCTGACCGCGAAGGGGGACGAAGACAATGAAGTGCGCGTCTTCGAGCTCGGTGCCGACGATTTTCTCACCAAGCCATTCCGCGCGCGCGCACTCTCCGCGCGGCTCGAAGCCGTCCTCGGCAGACGCCGCTGACCGCCGTTCGGGTGTCCTTCGTGGACACATACGCGTTGCGCGGCGCGGGAGCCAGTCTCGAGGTGCTCGCACTGCGCCGCGGTCCGCAGGGCCGCAATCCGGGATCCTGGGAGACGGTGCACGGCACGATCGAGCCCGGCGAGACGCCGGTGCAGGCGTCGCTGCGCGAGCTGCGCGAGGAAACGGGCCTCGTGCCGCAGAAATTCTACAACCTCAGCCGCACGGAAGCGTTTTACCAGCACAAGAGCGACGAGCTGGCGCTGATTCCGGTGTTCGCTGCGTTCGTCGCACCCGCGGCGACGGTCACGCTCTCGGCCGAGCACGATCGCGCCGAGTGGCTGCGCGCCCGGGACGCGGCGGGGCGGTTCGTCTGGCCGCGCGAGCGGAGAGCAATGGACGACATTTTGTCAATAGTGGGGGGTGGTGACGCGGGCTTGCTGGAAGACGTCCTGCGAGTAAGCTAATACCAGGGCTCCCCGTGAATCCATTCTATCATCGGATCTACCGCGTGGTCCGTCACATCCCCAAGGGACGGGTGGCGACGTACGGCATCATCGCGCGGCTGGCGGGACGGCCCGGCGCGGCGCGCACGGTTGGGTGGGCCCTCTCCGCACTTCCCGAAGACAACGATGTCCCGTGGTGGCGCGTCATCAACGCCGCGGGCCGCATTTCGTTTTCCGGCCAGGATCACAGCGCGGTGCTGCAGCGTGCCTTGTTGCTGCGCGAGGGCGTGCGGTTCGCGCCGGGTGGGGCGGTGAATCTCGGGACATTCGGGTGGCCGTCGGAGGCCTACGACAGCGCCGTCGCCTCCCACAAGCGCGCGGCTTCGACGCGCAGATCGCGCAGGTTGAAAGGCTTGCGGACGTAGCGCACACCGAGACGCGCCAGCGTCTCTTCCGTCGTCGGCCGTACGTCGCCCGTCGCGACGATGATGCGATCCCGCAACGCCGGCATCCGCGACACCAACTCCTCGGCCAGCAGGGTCCCGCGTTTCCCCGGCGCCATCGCGCGCGCATCGGTGATGACGAGATCGAAGCCGCCGCGCAGCGCGAGATCGAGCGCGTGCTGCGGATCGCCCGCGACCTCCACGTCGTGGCCGTCGCGCGCGAAGAGCGCCTTGATCGTCCGCTGTACCGCGGGATCGGCGTCCACCAGCAGGATCGTGCGTTTCACAGTCGGGGACGCCGTAACGGTTGGGGTGCCGCGGACGGGGGTGAGCTCCGGGCGCACCGCGTCCGCCGGGGCCGGCGGTAGATCCACCCGAAACGCGGCACCACCGCGTGGGCCGCGCGGCTCCAAGACGATTTGCCCGCCGTGGCTCTCGACAATCGAGTAGGTGATCGACAGGCCCAGGCCCGTTCCTTTGCCGGGCTCCTTGGTGGTGAAGAACGGCGTGAACACGCTTTGCACGACCTCGTCGGGAATGCCGGGCCCCGTGTCCGCGACGCGCAGATGCACCTGCCCATCGAACCACGTCGACACGGTGATTTCGCGCGGACGCTCGCGCGGGTTTTCCGCCACCGCCTGCGCGGCGTTGGTCACGAGATTGAGGACCACCTGCTGCAATCCGTGCCGATCGCCGAATACGTCCGGCAGGGCGCCACTCAGCTCCCGCTCCACCGTGATGTCCTTGAGCTTCAGGTCGTACCCCGTGAGCGACAGCGTCCGGCGAATCACCTCGTTCAGGTCCACGGGCACGCGCTCCGCCGAGCCCTTGCGGGCGAACGTGAGCAGGTTGCGCACGATACGACCCGCGCGCTCGGCCTGTTCCTGAATCACCTGCAGGTGTCCCCGATCTTTCTTGCCAAGCTCTTTCTGCTCGAGCAGAAACTCCGACAGCCCGGCAATGGAGGTCAGCGGGTTATTGAGCTCGTGAGCGACGCCGGAGACGAGCTGGCCGACCGCGGCGAGCTTCTCGCTTTGCACGAGTTGGGTCTCCAGCGCCTGCTGTTCGGTCACGTCCTCGACCATCACGACGATGCTCTGCTCGGTGGCGGCGCCGGGAATGCGCGCGGCGTTCACGCGGACGGCACGCTTGAGCCGCTCGGAGCGCGCCACCAGCGGGGCGGGGCGGTCGCCGCGGCGCGTAGCGGCGAGCAGATCGTGCAGCGCGTGCGGTTTGCCGAGCAGCGCCTCGCCGAGCGGGGTGCCGACCACGTTCTGGAGCGGCGTGCCGAGCAGGCTGGCGAGCGCGCGATTGGAGCGGCGCACGCGCCCCTCGTCGTCCACGACCGCGATGCCCTCGCTCAAGGCGTCGAAGGCCGTCTCCCACTGCTCCTTGGCCCGCCGTACCATCTCGAAGAACCGGGCGTTCGCGATGACGACCGCGGCGTGGGTCGCCAGGGTCGAGAGGAGCCGGATGTCTTCGGGGACGAAGGCGCCCTCGCGGGGGTCGGTGATGATGAGGGTGCCGATCACGATGCCATGCGACCGCAGCGGCACGGCCGCGGCCGCGGCGGCCTCGAACCCCTTCACGATCTCCGTGGGCTCGGCGCCGGAATTCCGGATCAGCTCGAGGTGCTCCCGGGCCGTGGAGCGGGCGATCAGTCCGGAATCGTCTGCCTGGATCTTTTGGCCGCGGAGCGACGCGAGCGTTCCCTCGGCGGCAGCGACCTGGAGCCGGTCGCTCGGGGTGTCCCCGACCAGCGCCAGCAGCGCGCCCCGGGCGTCGAGAAAGCGGACCGCGTAGCGGACCACCTGCTCGACGATGCGGTCCAGCTCGAGCGAGTCGGACAGGACGTACGACAGCTCCTGGAGCGAAAAGAGCTCCGACAGCCGGCGATTCAGCTCCTCTGCGGCGCGGCGCCGCTCGTGCTCGGAGCGCAGCAGCCGTTGCCGCAGGCGCCACAACACGAGCCCCGAGCCCAGCAAAATCAGGGCGACGGCAATCGTCACGTACAGCAGCGCTGGTGATCGCAGCGGATCCATGGCCATCTATATTCAACTATAAATCTTGAGAATCAATCTTGTACTGTCCCTGGCCCTCGCGGCGTGCGGCACCGAAGCGCGCCCCGGGGTCGCGCGCGTCTGGCCGGTGATGGGGACGATGATGTCCGCGGCCGCGTGGGGAGTGGACAGCACGCGCGTCGCGCGCGCTCTCGACGCGGCGCGCGACTCCGTCGAGCACGTGGACTCGCTGCGCCAACGGCGGATCGCGATCGCCGCCATCGATTCCGTGCGCGGCGAGATTCGCCGCCGGACCGGGGTCGCGCTCGCGGCCGACAGCGTCGCGCCCGGGTACGCGCTCGATCGCGCCGTGCTGGCGCTCGCCACGGCGGTCGACAGTGCGCTGCTCGACGTCGGCGGCCAGTACTTCTGGGTCGGCCCGGCCGCGCGTCCCACGCACCGGGCGGTGGGGATTCCGGATCCCGACAATACGTTGCGCACGCTCGCGGTCGTCGATCTGCAGGGCGGGTCGGTGCGGACCGCGTCGCAGCGCAATGCGCCGCGCGGCAGCGCGCGTTCCGTCACCGTGCTGGCGTCCGACGCGCTGACGGCGAACGCCTGGGCGGC
>QHUE01000248.1 GCA_003221825.1 Gemmatimonadota bacterium | reverse complement strand
GTCGCCCGGCTTCTTGGCCACCGGCATCGGCTCGCCGGTCAGCATCGCTTCGTCCACCGCGGACGCGCCCTCGGTGACGATGCCATCGACCGGCACCTTTTCGCCCGGCTTGACGATCAGGAGATCACCGACGACCACGGCTTCGACCGGGATGTCGACTTCCTGACGGTCGCGGACGACATGCGCCGATTTCGCGCGCAACGCCGCGAGCCGGCGAATCGCCTCCGACGTCCGGCCTTTGGCGCGCGCCTCGAGCAGTCGGCCGAGGAGGACGAGCGCGATGATCGCGGTCACCGCTTCGTAATAAACATCGGCGGGGAGGCCGGCCCGCAGAAACACGGTGGGCGCGGCGGTCGCGACGAGCGAATAGAGGTAGGCCGCTCCCGTCCCAACCCCGATGAGCGTATTCATGTCCGCCGTGCGGTGCCGGAATCCGCTCCACGTGCCCTTGTAGAACTGCTGGCCCGACCAGGCGACGACCGGCAGCGTGACGCCCGCAAGACCCCATTTGATCCAACCGAGGTCGAGCACCCATCCCCGCCCCGCGACCCAGTCCCTGAGCCACACCGCCAAGGGCATGAGGAGGCGCCCCATGAGGTCCACCTGTTTCATCGTCCCGTTCTCGCCCATCGGGCGATCGGCCATCAGCAGCATCGACCCGATCATCGCGACGATCGTGACGGCCGCCGCGGCCACGAACTTCCAGGTGAGCGTGCGGATTTCGCGGCGGCGCGCGATGCGCTCGCGCTCGAGAGGATCTTCCGCCGCGATCGGCGCCGCGACCGCGAACCCCGCCGCATCCACGGCCTGCTCGAGATCCTCGGCGCTGACGACGCCGGGGATGTAGTCGACGGTCGCCGTCTCGGTCGCCTGATTGGCGACGGCGCGGATCACGCCGTTGACTTTCGCCAGCGACTGCTCGAGCGGCGCGACGCTCGGCGCGTAATGGAGGTCGACGATGCCGAACGTGACGCTCGCCTTGCCGCAGTTGTATCCGGCCTCGCGCACCGTCTTGATGAGCTGCGCCACGTTCGTCTGCGCGGCGTCGTATTCGATGGCGGCCTTATTCGTGGCAAAGTTGACGCCGGCGGACGTGACCCCGGTCGCACCGGTCAGCGCTTCCTGCACCGTGGCGGCGCAGCTGGCGCACGTCATGCCTTCGATCGGAAGGATGATCCGGGTCTTACTCATGGCCGGGCATCGTGGAACTTGTGCGGCGACGACGCGGCGCGGCGCTCCCCCGTCGGCTCCACGACGAGCAGGCCCTTCAGCATGTTCATGCCGCAGCGAAAGGGGTACTCGCCCGGCTGGTCGGGCGTGAACTCGATCGCCGTGGTTTGAAACGGCGGCAGCTGCTGATCGATGCCAAAGCGCTCGAACACGACGCGCTCGGAGCAGTCGGCCGTCTCGTCGCGGTAGAACTGCAGGCGCACCGGCTTGCCCGCCTGGACAACGATCGTGTCGGGCGTATAGCCGCCCTTCACGATCACCCGCACTTCCTGGATGCCGCCCGCGCCGGCCGTCGCCGCCACCGCCTTGCCGCGTGAGTAAAGGAAGTACCACAGCACCGAGACGATGGCGACGGCGCCAAGCGCCGTGACGGCAATCTGGGCGGTGGTCATGCGGCACCCCCAGCCCACCCAGCCCCCGCTAGCGCGTCCTGGTCCTGACCGCGGTCTCGATGCGCATGGCGTAGAACGAGCGCCACACGAACGCCAGCGCGATGACGAGGAATGCGCCCGCGAGCACGAGGCTCAAGGTCGCGCCGCGTTGCGCCGTGAGCGACACGGCGAGCTCGACGGCCAGCAAGCCGAACAGCGTCGTGAACTTGATGATCGGATTCATCGCGACCGACGACGTGTCCTTGAACGGGTCGCCCACCGTATCGCCGACGACGGTTGCGTCGTGCAACGGCGTGCCTTTCTGCTTGAGCTCCGTCTCGACGATCTTCTTGGCGTTGTCCCACGCGCCCCCTGCGTTGGCCATGAAGATGGCCTGGTAGAGCCCAAACAGCGCGATCGAGATCAGATAGCCGATGAAGTAGTACGGCTCGAAGAACGCGAACGCGAGCGTCGCGAAGAAGACCGTCAGGAAGATGTTGAACATCCCCTTCTGCGCGTATTGCGTGCAGATCGCCACCACCTTCTTGCTGTCGGACACCGAGGCCCTGGTCGTGCCCTCGAGCCGGATATTCGCCTTGATGAACTCGACCGCGCGGTATGCACCGGTCGTGACCGCCTGGGTCGACGCGCCCGTGAACCAGTAGATGACCGCTCCGCCCGTGATCAGGCCGAGCAGGAACGGGGGGTGCAGGATCGACAGATTCGACAACAGCTCCGGCTGCAGCCCGCGCGTCAGCGCAACGATAATGGAAAAGATCATCGTCGTGGCGCCGACCACCGCCGTGCCGATCAGCACCGGCTTGGCGGTCGCCTTGAACGTGTTCCCCGCCCCGTCGTTCTCCTCCAGGTTCTCCTTGGCGCGCGCGAAGTTCGGCTCGAACCCAAAGTCCTTCTTGATCTCCGCCCGCACGTTGGGAACCTGCTCGATCAGCGACAGCTCGTAGATCGACTGCGCGTTGTCCGTGACCGGTCCATAGGAGTCGACCGCGATCGTCACCGGCCCCATCCCGAGAAATCCGAATGCGACGAGTCCGAACGCGAACACCGCGGGCGCGACCATCAACCCGACCAGCCCAGTCGTGCTGACGCCATACGCGATCGCCATCAGCACCATCATCGTCATCCCTAACCAGAACGCGCTGAAGTTCCCGGCGACGAAGCCTGACAGGATGTTCAGGGAGGCGCCGCCTTCACGCGACGACGTCACGATCTCCCGCACGTGCCGCGACCCGGTCGAGGTGAACACCTTCACGAACTCGGGGATAATCGCCCCCGCCAGCGTCCCGCAGGTGATCACGAGCGACAGCTTCCACCACAACGTGGGATCGCCGCCAATGCTGGGGATCAGAAGCCGCGACGCGACGAACGTGAGCGCCACCGAGACGAGCGACGTGAGCCAGACGAGCGTCGTCAGCGGCGCTTCGAAATTCATGTGGTCGGCGTTCTGGTAGCGCGCCTTTGCGAAGGCGGCATTCAAGAAGTACGACAGGCCCGACGCGATGACCATCATGACGCGCATCGCGAAGATCCAGACGAGCAGCTGGACCTGTACGAGCGGCTGGTGGACGGCCAGCAGGATGAACGAAATCAGCGCGACGCCCGTCACGCCGTAGGTCTCGAATCCATCGGCACTCGGCCCCACCGAATCGCCGGCGTTGTCCCCGGTACAGTCGGCGATGACGCCGGGGTTCCGCGCATCGTCTTCCTTGATCTTGAAGACGATCTTCATCAGGTCCGCGCCGATGTCGGCGATCTTGGTGAAGATGCCGCCTGCCACGCGCAGCGCCGCCGCGCCGAGCGATTCACCGATCGCGAAGCCGATGAAGCACGGGCCGGCGTAGTCGCCCGGGCGATGAGGCTGAACAGCAGGATGATGAGCACCTTGGTCGCAGGAAAGCCGCGCACCATGGCGCCGGTCGCGTCCGTCGTCTGCGCCAGCGTGCCGAAGTACAGCGCCACGATCGCGCCGATGAAGAGCCAGAGAATAAGAAGGAAGCGACCCTGCGTGAGGAGGTACGTCTTGCACGTTTCGTAGATCAGCTCGGAGATCTCGCGCATGGCGCGGTGCACCGGCAGGTTACGCAGCTGCGTGTACTGCGCGAGCCCGAACAGCAGGCCCAACGCGCAAATGACCAGGCCCCAGAGCAGCAGCGCGCGGCCGCCGATCCCGCCGAGGAACGTGGCCTGGTCGAGATTCGGCAGCACCAGCGCGGCTTCCCCACCAGCCGCGTGCTGGGCGGGATTTTGCAGCAATGCGAGCATCATGTGCAACAGTCTCCTGGAGTCCTGCTGGTCTGGTAGGGAGCGGGCGCCTTACTTCTCCGCGTACTCGTAGTACTCGATGCCGAGGTGCGTGATCTGCTCCTCGCCCATCATCCAGCGCAGCGTGTTCTTGAGCTTGGTCTGCTGAATAAAGAGGTCGTGCTCGGCGTACAGGCCCTGGGCGAACTGCGGGCTCTTGAAGTAGAAGGACAGCCACTCCTGGATGCCTGACAGGCCGGCGCGCCCCGCGAGATCGAAAAACAGCGCGAGGTCGAGCACGATCGGCGCGGCGAGAATGGAGTCGCGGCACAGGAAATCGACTTTGATCTGCATCGGATAGCCGAGCCATCCGAAGATGTCGATGTTGTCCCACCCCTCCTTATTATCGCCGCGCGGTGGGTAGTAGTTGATCCGGACTTTGTGATAGACCTTGCCGTACAGCTCGGGATACAGGTCGGGCTGGAGGATGTGCTCGAGCAGGCCGAGTTTCGACTCTTCTTTGGTCTTGAACGACTCGGGGTCGTCCAGCACCTCACCGTCACGATTCCCCAGGATGTTCGTGGAGTACCAGCCTGAGAGTCCGAGCATGCGGGCCTTGAAGGCCGGCGCGAGCACGCTCTTCATCATCGTCTGCCCGGTCTTGAAATCCTTGCCGCCGATCGGCACATGCCGCTCTTCGGCGAGCCGCTCCATCACGGGCAGGTCGACAGTGAGGTTCGGCGCGCCGTTCGCGAACGGCACGTTCTCCATCAGCGCCGCGTAGGCGTAGAGCATCGACGGCGCGATCGACTGATCGTTCTGCTCCATCGCCTGCTCGAACGCCTGCAACGATTGATGCGCGGGCCCCGGCGTGAGGAACACCTCCGTCGATGCACACCACACGACCACCAGGCGATCGACGCCGGCGCTTTTCTTGAAGGTGCGCATGTCCTCGCGCAGCTGTTCCGCCAGCTCGCGCTTGTTCTTGCCGCGCTTGACGTTCGTGCCCTGCAGCCGCTTGACGTAGTACTGATCGAAGACCGCCGGCATCGGCTTGATGCCCTGCAGAAACGGCTTGATCGGGTCGAGGTGCTCATGCCGATCGAGGACGCCCGCCTTCACGGCGGCGGTGTAGGCATCGTCCGGAATCGGATCCCAGGCGGTGAAGACGAGATCGTTGAGATCCGCGAGCGGGACAAAGTCCTTGATCTTCGGCATGCGCTTCTCGGTGCGCCGGCCGAGGCGGATCGTCGCCATCTGACTCAGCGACCCGATCGGCAGCGCGCGCCCCCGCCGCACGTTCTCAACGCCGGCGATGAACGTCGTCGAGACGGCGCCGAGGCCCACCAGCATCACGCCCAGTTTTCCCGTGGCGGGCGCGATCTCGCGTGCGCCTCCTGTCAATACCGCTGCTTGCTCCCGTGCCATCAATGTCCTTTGCGGCGCGCCGCCGCGACTCCAGGCAACGTCTCACGTTTGGGCACCGGCGATGGCGGCGGCGCGCCGCGTGCCACGCGCGCGACGTGCGCCACCCGCTGGATCACGGTGATCGCGGAGACGAACGCGAACACCGCCACAATTCCGAACAGCAGGATCCCGGGACGCCCCGGTCCCGCGCCAAACACCATCGCCGGGAAGCCGAGCAGCAGAATCCGCTCGGCCCGCGCGGCAATCCCGACTTTGCATTCCACGCCGAGCGCCTCGGCCCGCGCCCGCGTGTACGATACCAGGAGGGACGACACCAGCGCGACCAGACCGGCGGCGATCGCGCCTCCCTTCAAGGCAGCCGGCAACGGGCCGGTCACGAAGTAGAAGATCAACCCGCTAAAGACCGCGCCCTCCCCGACTCGATCGAGCGTCGAATCGTAGAAGGCGCCGAAGGCGGTGATCTTCCCGCCCTGCCGCGCAACCTGCCCGTCGAGGATGTCGAACAGCCCGCTGAGCAGGAGCAGGAGGCCGCCCAGCCGGATCGCCCCCGTGCCGAACGCCACCCCGGAACCGATCACCACGAGAGTGCCCAACGTAGTGATCGCGTTCGGCTGCACGCCGCCCCGGATCAGGCCGCGCGCCAAGGGTCCGGTCAACCTGACGAACCCGTCCTTGACGCGCTGGGGAATGACATTCATGCCGGGGGGAAGCTAATCGCCGGAGGGATTGGCGGTAGGTCCAAAAGTCCTAGTGGACCAACGGGTTGACTCGTACCTTAGCAGAGCCGTCGCCACCGTATTTCCGAGGAGCCACCATGGATCGCAGGAACCGCCCCGCCACCGCCGTACTCGGTCTTCTCGTCCTCACCCTGCTAAGCCCCGCTGTCCTAGGCGCACAGCAGGCGTCTGCGCCTCCCCCTCCAGCCGACGACCCGTTCGTCTGGCTCGAGGACGTGGAGGGCGCACAGTCGATGGAATGGGTGAACGCCAAGAACGCCGCTACCATCGCCCAACTCGGCGGATCACCCCTGTATCAGACGCTCTATGCTCGCATCAAGCAGATCCTCGACTCCAAGGACAAGATCGCCTTCCCCAATATCC
>QHUE01000247.1 GCA_003221825.1 Gemmatimonadota bacterium | reverse complement strand
TCGGAGACCGCGGCCCGCATGATCGCGAGCTGCTGCAGCTCCCCGCCGAGCTCCCGAAACTCGCGCATGGGACCCGCGCCGGGTGGGCGCATCGTGTCCCCGGCCGCCGCGGCTTCCCGCTGCATGCGCTGGCGTTCCCGGATCGCCTCCCGATAGCGGCCCGCGAGATCGGCGCGATCGTAGTCGAGGATCTTGAATGCCCGCTCGCGGTCGCGGAGGCGCGGATCGGGCACATGATCAGGGTCGAGCTGCCGCTCGATCCACCGCATCACGCCGATGCGGGCGACGCTGTCGGCTTCAGCCGGGCGCGCGCCATACGCCAGGCGATTCAGCGCATGGAACGCCGAATCGCGCGGCGTCAGGTTCGGGCCGGGAGCTTGCGCGGTGAGCAGACAAGCGGTTGCAAACAGGAAGATTGTCACGTGTCTGGTCTGACGTCTCGGTCTGAGCGAAGTTAACGCCATGGGCAAACGGCGTCTGTATCGCGCTGCGCGCGCCGCCCACGGCGCCAGTCCCGACGCGCCGCCCACCTGGGGTGAACGGCTCGCCGCGCTGCGGCACGTGCCGCCGCTGGTACGCCTGGTGTTTCAGACGCACCGCGGCTACGCCGCTGCCATTCTGGTGCTGCGGGCGATCCGGTCCCTCGTTCCCGTCGCGGTTCTCTGGGTTGGCAAGCTCATCATCGACGGTGTGATTGCGGGAGTTGCGGCCGTGCATGCCGGCCGCTCGCCCGACTGGCCGCATCTCGCGGTGCTCGTCGGGCTCGAGTTGGGGATTGCGGTGGTCGGCGAGGGACTCGCGCGGTTGTCATCGTTGCTCGAGAGCCTGCTCGGCGATTTGTTCGCCAACCGGCTGAGTGTGCGCCTCATGCAGCACGCCGCCACGCTCGATCTCGCCCAGTTCGAGGACGCCGAGATCTACGATCATCTCGAGCGGGCGCGGCGGCAAACGGTCGGCCGCATCGGTCTGTTGACGCTGATTCTGGGAACGGCGCAGGACATCATCACGCTGATTTCACTGGCGAGTGTGCTGCTCGTGCAGCTGCCGTGGTTGCTGCTGCTCCTGACCGTGGCGGTGCTGCCCGCGTTCCTCGGCGAAGCCCACTTCGCATCGTTGGGCTATTCCCTGCTGTTCCGGTGGACGCCCGAGCGCCGTCTGCTCGACTATTTGCGCTACATGGGCGCCTCGAACGAATCGGCCAAGGAAGTCAAACTGTTCGGTCTTTCGAACCTCCTGGTCGGGCGTTACGCCGATCTCTCGGACAAGTTCTATCAGGAGAACAAGCGGCTCGCAGTCAAGCGCAACGTCGTCTCGACGCTGCTGGTGACTCTCGGCACGCTGGGCTACTACGGCGCGTACGCCGTCATCATCTATCGTACGGTGATGGGCGTGTTCACGATCGGCACGCTGACGTTCCTGGCGGGCTCGTTTCGGCAGAGCCGCAGCTTGATTCAGAGCGTACTGCTGGCGCTCTCATCGATTTACGAACAGAGCCTCTATCTCAGCGATTTGTTCACGTTCTTCGATGTCCAACCAAGGGTTGTGTCGAAACCCGGGGCGCAGGCGGTACCGCGACCCATGCAGACCGGCTTCCGATTTGAGAACGTCGGCTTCCGGTATCCGGGCTCGCAGCGCTGGGCGGTCCGCCAGCTGACCTTTTCCTTCGAGCCGCACGAGCGGATCGCGTTGGTAGGCGAAAACGGTGCGGGGAAGACAACGCTCGTCAAGCTGCTGGCGCGGTTGTACGACCCTGACGAAGGCAAAGTTCTGCTCGATGGTGTGGACCTGCGCGACTATGATCTCGACAGTCTGCGAAAAAACATCGGCATCATCTTTCAAGACTTCGTGCGTTACGATTTCATCCTGCGCGAGAACATTGGCGTCAGTCAGGTCGAGGCCATGAATGACGAAGCGCGGATTCGGGAGGCCGCCAAGCGCAGCCTGGCCGACTCAGTCGCGAACCGCGTGCCGCAGGGATTCGATCAGATGCTGGGGAAACGCTTCGATAACGGCGTCGAGCTATCAGGCGGCGAGTGGCAGAAGGTGGCACTCGCTCGCGCGTACATGCGTGACGCCCAGGTCCTGGTCCTCGACGAGCCGACCGCTGCACTCGACGCGCGGGCTGAGTACGAAGTCTTTTCGCGGTTCGCCGAGCTCACCAAGGGACGAATGGCGGTGCTGATTTCGCACCGGTTCTCGACGGTTCGCATGGCGGATCGCATCCTCGTGCTCAAGGGCGGCGAGCTGGTGGACGACGGCACGCACGAGGCGCTGGTGGCGCGCGGCGGACTGTACGCGGAGCTATTTTCTCTCCAAGCGGCGGGATACCGGTAACGTGGGCCTGGGAGGAATCATGTCGACGATGCGACGAGTGCTGGTTCCACTTTGCGCCGCGATGCTGATTGCATCGTCGCTCCTGGCTCAAGGACCGGTCAAGAGCAGCAGCACCCTGATCACGGCCCAGGAGATCGAGCGGTCCGGAGTCGGGAACGCGTTCGAGGCGGTTCAGCTGCTGCGGCCCCGCTGGCTGAAAGCGCGTGAAGTTCTGCACCTCCCGAGCGAAGGCACCGATATGCGCATGTCGCAGATTCGGGTCTACATGGATGACCGTGACATGGGCGACGTGGATTTCCTCAGAACCATCCCCGCGGATCAGATCTACACGCTGCACTACATGAGCACGAATGAAGCTGGTGCGCGGTTCGGGCCGAGCGCCGGACCGGGGATCGTGGTGACGCTCATGCGCTAGGGCGCCGGCCGGACGTTTCCCCCGTCGGCCACGAATTTCCACGCGCCGCCCTGTTGGCGCCGCCAAATCGTGAGATACTTGCTGTAGTGGTGGAGGCTCGCGATCCTCGCCTCGCCCACCGTACAGCCGAGATCCCCGGACGGCGCGATCTGCGCCGCGACCGGCCACCACTCGAGCACCGCGCCCGCCGGGAAACCGTCAAACCCTGCGCCGATGGCCTCCCGTCCCTCCGTGATCTGCGCGCCGCCGCCGAACGAGATCGCCTCCTCCGCGGCAAACTTGAGGAAGGCGGTCTTGGCGCCGCTCGCCACCGATAACGCCGCGAAAGCCGAGTCGGCGTGGAGCAGCTCGTTCGGGTCGGCGCGGCCACGCACTTGCGCGCCGAGCACACCTGTCATCGCCTGAGGCGAAATCGAATCGGGGACGGGCACGGGCCGGGTGCTCGCGTATGCCGCGAGCCGCCACCCGTCGCCCGTCTTCTGCCAGCACGCGAGGTATTTCCCTAGGTACGCGGCGCCTTCGTTCAGTCCCGGCATGAAGCCATGCACCATGCCGAGCGACGCGGTCTTGTCCGACAGCGCGCGATCGGCCGCGAGCAGGGCGTCGCGATCGGTTGTTCGATCGCCGGCAGCCACGACAAGCATGAGACCAAGCAGCAGGTGTCGCATGGGTAACCTCCCGGCGGACAATCTGCGGGCAGCGAGCGACGCGGCGTAGAGGCGGCGCGTTACCGCCATGTGAAATTCACACGATTCTGACCACTGCGCTCGCACGCCGCACCTGGCCGCGCCGTACCATGCTACAATGAGGCTCATGAAGCGCGCGTTGATTGTATTCGGCGCCTGGTCCGCCGTGGCGGTGCTGTTCGCCATCCAGATGCATTTCCAAAGCTCGCCGGGCGCCGAGCCGCGTCCGTGGGGCTGGATCTTCGCGTGGCAGCTCAGCGGCTGGTGGACTTGGGCGCTGTTTACCGCCCCGGTTTGCGCCTTCGCCGCGTGGGCGGTGGTGCGCATTCGGCGCCCGGCGCTGCTCATCACCGCGCACGTTCCCATGGCGGTCGTGATCGCGGTCGCCTGTGCGGGGTTCGAAGGCGGTCTGAAATGGGCGCTCGGCGAGTGGCTCACGCCGCATACGTTCCTTAGCGGCGTGTCGGACGGCATCGCGATATGGTGGACCTTCAATCTGCTGGTCTACGCCATGATCGCGGGACTCTATCACGCCTGGCGTGCCCAGCGCCTGGAGATGCAACTTGTCCAGGCGCGACTCGATGCCCTCGTGGGGCAGCTCCAGCCGCATTTCCTCTTCAACACCCTCCACACGATCTCGGCGTTCGTGTTGGAGGATCCCAAGCAGGCGAACCGGATGATCACCCGGCTGTCGGAGCTGCTGCGCCAATCGTTTAACCGGGAACGAGGTCCCCTCGTCACGCTCGAGGAGGAGCTCGAGCTGTTGGATCATTACGTCGCGATTCAGGAAGCGCGCTTCGGCGATCGCTTGCGTGTGACGTTCCGGGTCGATCCGCGCGCCGCGGCGGCCATGGTCCCGACGCTGCTGCTGCAGCCGCTCGTGGAGAACGCCATCCGCCATGGGGTCGTGCCCAACGGCCGCGTCGCCGAAATCGAAATCGCCGCCAACCGCGACGGCGATCTCCTGCATCTTGCGGTGCGCGACAACGGCCCCGGCCTGACGGCGGACCGCACTGGCAACGGCGGGGGCGGGGGCGGGGGCGGGGGCTTAGGAATCGCGAATACGCGGGCGCGACTCGCGGAGCTATACGGTCCCAGTCACCGATTCGAGTTGATCAATGCGCCACCCCCCGGACCCGGCGGCGCCTTGGCCACGATCGAGATCCCGTACTCCGATCATGCGCGCGATCATCGTTGACGACGAAGCGCCGGCGCGACGCCGCCTGCGCGGGGTCCTGCAGCAGATCAGCACCGTCACGCGGATCGACGAGTGCGCTAATGGGCGCGAGGCCGTCGAGTTGCTGCGCCGCGGCGCGCCCCCTCCCGATCTCGTGTTCCTGGACATCCAGATGCCCGATCTCGACGGCTTTGCGGTGGCCGCGGCCGCGAATCAGGAGCGGCCGCCCGCGATCGTCTTTGTGACCGCCTTCGAGGAGCACGCGGTCCGGGCCTTCGAGATTCAGGCGTTCGACTACCTGCTGAAGCCCTTCGATGACGAGCGTATCATCGCGACGGTCAAGCGCGCTGCCGACTTTCTGGAGTGGATCAGGCGCGAGGGTGCCGTCGATCCCGCGTTGCACGGTTTTGGCGATGTCACGGTCGACTTCTCGCGCCATCAGGTGCGGCGCGCCGGGCGGACCGCCGAGCTCCGGCCGAAGGAATACGCGCTGCTCGTCGCGCTGCTCAAGCGGGGTGGGAGGGTGGCGAGTCGCCTCGAGCTGTTGCAGGAAGTGTGGGGCTACGCCGAGGACGTGATGAGCCGGACGGTGGACACCCACGTCGCCATGCTGCGCCGCAAGCTGGAGCACGACCCCGCAC
>QHUE01000267.1 GCA_003221825.1 Gemmatimonadota bacterium | reverse complement strand
GCCTGCGTCAACACCTCCGCCTCCTCCGCGCCTTTGGCGACTTCGTCGGCGAGCTTGGCGAGACGCACCGTGCTCTGGTCCAAGCCGTCCTTGTGCCGCCGGGCCAGCGCGGAGAGATCGGCGTTGCGGCGCGCCGCTTCCTCGGCCCCTTGCGCGAGCTTCGCGGCGATCTGGAGAATGCGCGCCGCGTCATCGGCCGCCGCACGGACCAGCTGTGCCTGCTCGCCCGCGCGCCGCGAGAGATCCTGCGACGTCGAGGCCATCTCCTGAGTGGAGGCACTCATCTCCTCCGTGGAGGCGGAGATCTCCGTCGCCATCGCCGCGGCCTCGTCGGCCGCGGCGCGGATTGCACCGACGAGCCGGCGCAGCGCCACCACCATCGAGTGCACGGACGACAGCAGATCCGCGACCTCGCTCGCTTCGGCGCGCTGCGTCGTGACCGTCACCGAGAGGTCCCCGCCCGCGACACGGCTGGCGATCGCTCCGGCGGCCCGCACCGGCTCGGTAACCAGCCGGCCGAGACGCTGTGACAGCCAGAAAAGCGCGCCGACCGCGACCGCCGCGACCAGCAGCGCGCCGAGCCAGACTGCCCGTTGCGTGCTGCGCGCCGTCGCGAATGCCGTTGCCGCAGGCTCCCGGTACAGCACCCACCACTGACCCCGATTCGCGGGGACGGAGGCGACCAGCTCGTCCTCGCCCCGGACCGTGGTGATGTGCGCGGTGGCGACCTGGGCACCGAGCGGAACCCGGTCTTTGTCGGGAAGGCTCTGCAGCAGCAGCGCCTCGTCCTTCGCGACCAGCACGTTGCCGCGGCTATCCACGATCTGGAGGTACGCACGGTCGGCCAGGTCCTCCGTGCCGAGCAGCGCCGTCAGCCGGTCCAGCGCAAAGACTGCCTTGAGCACGCCAACCGGCCGCTGGGACTGGGACGCCCGGATGGCGACGTCGAACTCGAGGGATGCGGTGCCGGCAGACGAGTCGAACCGGGCGCCGCCTTCGTACACCCCTTCCGAGATCGCGCGCTGCCACCAGGTCTCGTCCCTCTGCACGAAGTCCGACGGACGGTCGGACGCGAGGACGTTCAACCCATGGCTCTCCGTCACGAAGATTTCCACGAAATCGGAGGTGGCGGGATAGGCGCGGAGATAGGCCGCCAGGACGGGGTCGCCCCCGAGCTGGCGGGTGGCGTTGAACGCGCGCTCCAGGTCGGGAATGGCCGTGCGGTCCAGACCGCGGGTCACGGCCGATTGTCCGGCGTCCCGAACTGCCGTGATGAGCTGCGGTTCGCTCGCGAGCGCCATCGCCTCGTGGCGGCGTTCTTTCAGATACTGCGTGACGATGGCCGCGACCCGGGTGGCGTCATCGCGCCCGCGCACGTCGGCCTGCTGCTCGAGAACACGACCGACGCGGTTGCTCGTGATCCAGGCGACGAAAACGACAAGGAGGACCGCGGCGCCGGCCCCGGAAATCAGAAAACTCTGCCGCAGTTGCTGTGACTTGATGGCCATTCGGGTTTAGTTTTACCACCGTATGCGAGACATCCCAAGCTACGATCCGGCATCGCTCGAGGCAAAGTGGCAAGCGCGGTGGGCCGAGCGCCACACCAACGAGCCCGACCTCGACCGGGCCGCGCGGCCGTTCTACAACCTCATGATGTTCCCCTATCCCTCGGCCGAGGGATTGCACGTCGGCAACATGTTCGCATTCACCGGCGCCGACATCTACGGCCGGTTCAAGCGGCTCCAGGGCTACGACGTCTTCGAGCCGATGGGGTTCGACGCCTTTGGGATCCATTCCGAGAACTACGCGCTCACCATCGGCACGAATCCCGCCAAGCTGATCCCCCAGAACATCGCCACGTTCCGCCGCCAGCTCCGCCGGTTCGGCGGCATGTACGACTGGCGCCACGAGCTTTCGACCACCGATCCCGCCTACTACAAATGGACGCAGTGGCTCTTCTTACAGCTCTTCAAGGCGGGGCTCGCTTACAAGAAGCGCGCGGCGGTGAATTGGTGCCCCAAGGACAAGACGGTCCTCGCGAATGAGCAGGTCATCGACGGGCGCTGCGAGCGTTGCGACACGCCGGTCGAGCAACGCTTCCTCGACCAATGGTTTTTCCGAATCACCAATTTCGCCGAGCGACTCCTCGACAACCAGCACAACCTCGACTGGTCCTCCTCCACGGTCCTGCTTCAGCGGAACTGGATCGGCCGGAGCGAAGGGGCCGAGCTCATCTTCGAGACGCCGAGCGGCAAGAAGATCACGGTCTTCACGACCCGGCCCGACACGGTGTTCGGCGCGACCTATCTGGTCCTGGCGCCCGAGCACCCGCTCGTGGACGAGCTGACCGCCGTCGAACAGCGCTCGGCCGTCAAGGCATACCAGCGCGACGTGCAGTCCAAGGACATCGTATCGCGGCGCGTGGGTGACAAGACGAAGACCGGCGTGTTCATCGGCTCCTACGCCCGCAACCCGGCGACGGGAGAAGCGATCCCGATCTGGATCGCCGACTACGTCCTCATGGAGTACGGCACCGGCGCGATCATGGCCGTTCCCGCGCACGACAAGCGGGACTTCGAGTTCGCGACGCAGTTCAAGCTCCCGATTCGCCAGGTCGTGGCCGTCGAAGGAGAAACGCTGCCGAGCGTGTCCGAAAACGGCGTGCTGATAAACTCCGGGGCGTTCGACGGGGCACCATGTCTCGAAGGGGCCCGCAAGATCGTGGCCTGGCTCAGTGGGCGCGGGCTCGCCACGCCCCGCGTCCAGTACCGGCTGCACGACTGGTGCATCTCGCGGCAGCGGTACTGGGGTCCGCCCATCCCCATCATCTATTGCGAGCAGTGCGGCGTCGTGCCGGTGCCCGAGAAGGACCTGCCGGTCGAGCTGCCGCTCATCGAGGATTTTCGCCCCGACGACACCGGGGTCAGCCCGCTCGCCCGGCATGAAGAGTGGTACTTCGTGAAATGCCCCGAGTGCGGCGGCCAGGCGCGTCGCGAGACGGACGTCTCGGATACGTTCCTCGATTCAGCGTGGTACCATCTGCGCTACCCGTCGACCGAATTCCACGATCGGCCGTTCGACGCCGCCCGGACCAAGCAGTGGCTTCCCGTCTCGAGCTACATCGGTGGGAATGAGCACGCCGTGCTGCACCTCTTGTATGCGCGATTCATCTGCCTCGTGCTGCATGACTTGGGGCATCTTCATTTCGACAGCCCGTACCCGAAATTCCGCGCCCATGGCTTGATCATCAAGGACGGCGCCAAGATGTCCAAGTCGCGCGGCAACGTCGTCGTTCCCGATACCTATATCCAGCAGTGGGGCGCCGACGCGTTCCGGATGTACTTGATGTTCCTCGGGCCCTTCCAGGATGGCGGCGACTTCCGCGATTCGGGGATCGTGGGCCAGCGCCGGTTCTTGGAGAAAGTGTGGGCGCTGGCGCACGAAGCAGCTGAGGCCAAGAGCGCCCCTGTGCCGGCGCTCGAGCAGAAGCTGCATCGCACGATCCGGAAGGTGTCGGCCGATACCGAAGCGCTGCAATACAACACGGCGATCGCAGCGATGATGGAGTACGTCAATGAACTAACGGCAAACTTCGCTCGCGCCTTATGGTGCCGCGCGGCATGGCGGAGAAAGACGTGCTTGCGCGGGTGCTTGCGGATGAGGCGGTGAAGAAGTTTGTCGATGGGCAGAAGGTGAAGAAAGTGGTGTTCGTGCAGGACCGGCTCGTCAACCTCGTCGTCTAAAGCGCCTTGGCGACCAGGCCGCCGACCAGGTATCCCACAGCGGCGACTCCAACGCCAATCACGAACATGTCGATCCCGCTGCGGATGACGCCGCGGCCGGTGAAGAAGCTGCGCGCGGCTCCCACGCCGAAGTGCGACAACATCGCGATCGTGAACGCCATCCAGATCGCGGCGCGTCCCTGCAAAAAAAGGAACGGCGCCACCGGAATGAACGCGCCGACCGCCGTCGCGAGTCCGGTGATCCACCCCTCGCGGAACGGTGTGGCGTGCGCCTCGCCGATCTTCAGCTCGTCGCGCACCTGCTCGCCCAACGCGCGCTGCGGATCGCGCATGACTTCCTCGGCCATGCGGCGCGCCGTCCGGGGATCGACGCCTTTCGCCTCGTACTGGAGGGCCATCTCCTCCTGTTCCACCTCCGGCATCAGGCGAATCTCTTCCTTCTCCATCGCGATTTCGTGCTCCCACACCTCCTGCTCACTCTTCGCTGCCAGATAGCCGGAAGAGCCCATCGACAACGCGTCGGCGATCATGCCGGCGACGCCGGAGATCATGATCACGTGCGGCTGCACGGCGGCGCCGATCACGCCCGCCACGAGCCCGAAGTTCGCCGTCAGCCCGTCGTTGAAGCCGTACACCACATTGCGCAGGAAGCCGCCTGATCCCGTCTTGTGCCACGGTTCGGCGCCCTTCCCGGCCAGATCCGCGAGCGTCCCGGCGTGGGCGGCCGATTCCTTGGCGAGCTGGAGCGAGACTTCCCGCGCGGCGGGAAGGCTGGATCCCTTGTGGAGGTCGAGGTACCCCTTGACCTCTTCGCCCTCTTCGCGCAGCAGCATCGGCAGCAGATAGCGCGTGCCGAAGCGCCGGCCGAACCACGCCCGCAGCTTGGCGTTCACGGACGGCCGCGCCTGATCTACTGTATGGCCGTGCTCGGCGAGGAGCTTGCTCCACATCTGCACGTGGCGCTCCTCGACGCCCGCGAGCTTGATGTAGACGTCCTTCCGGTGCGGATCGGATTCCTGACCGGCGAGAGCGAGGTAGAGGTAGGCCGCGTCGGCTTCATCCTGCCAGTGATGGAGCCATTGGTGGACGTCGGGCTGGGGCATGCGGCAAGCTACTACGGCGCAACACTTTAAGGAACCGTGATTTTCCCTAGGTCATGTCGCGACGTTCCACGTAGTTATGGCATCATACTCTTCGGACAATGACCGTGGCATTCGCCGTTCCGGACGTCCTCGTCGCCCGCGCGCAAGCCGGAGATGAAGCAGCGCTCGAAGCCCTGTTTCGGGCCTTCGAGACGCCTGTCTACAATCTCGTGCGGCGCATGTTGCGGCGGCCGGAGGACGCGGAGGACGTGCTGCAAGAGACGTTTCTCGAGGTCGTCCGCAACATCAAGCAGTACCGCGGTGAAGGTCATCTGTGGGGCTGGATCCGCCGTATCGCGTCGACCAAGGCATTGATGCGGATTCGTCGCGATCAGGTGCGGGAGACGGAGTCGCTGGACGACGAGCCGGGCAAGCCGGGGATGCACATTGGCGCCAACCTCGATCTCGAGCGCGCGTTCGAGCATCTGTCCGACACGTCCCGCGCGGTCGTGTGGCTGCACGATGTCGAGGGATACACGCACGAGGAGATCGCGGAGCAGATGGGGAAATCGGTGAGCTTTTCCAAGTCGCAGCTGGCGCGAGCTCACGCTCGGTTGCGGCGGATGCTGGATGAAGGAGCGCACGCATGATGCATTGCACGATGGAAGATCTGGGAGCCCTGCGGGCAGGTGAGGCGTCGGTGTGGGCGCGCCGGCACATCACCACCTGCGCTCAGTGTCAGGCGGAGCTGGAAGCGTTGTACCAGCGCGTCGCGCAGCTCAAGGCGTTGCCTGCGCTGCGCCCCCCGCGCGACCGTTGGCCCGCCATACACGCGGCGCTCCGCGTCGAGCGCTCCCGCCGCCGCCGTACCTGGGGAACGTGGACCGGCAGTCTCGCCCTCGCCGCCACGATCACCGCCGTTCTGCTGGTGCAGCCGGGGCAGCAGGGCACGCTCTACGCCGAGCTGAGTCAGGCAAAACAGCAGTCGGCGACGCTCGAAGATTCCCTGCAGCAATACGATATCGACGGTCGCGTTCTGAGCGGTCACGCGGCGGCGGTCGTGGCCGAGCTCGAAGACCGCATTTCCATTCTCGACGGCACGCTGGCGCAGCAGCAACAGAGCGTACAGGACGCCGAACTCGTCAAACTGTGGCAGGAGCGCGTCGGGCTGATGCGGGAGCTGGTAAACGCCCGCGCGACGCGTGCTCGCTACGTCGGGCTCTGAGAGCCTGGAGGAGAGCTGGATGATTCGCAATTGGACTGTGGTTGCGCTCGCCGTCGGTCTCGTGTTGCCGGCCGTGTCGGTGGCGCAGGATGCGCCGCGCCGGCCGAGCACTCGTCCCCCGCCGCGCGTTCGCGTGGAGACCCGGGACGGGCCGTTCGGCGTGTATACGTTCAGCGACAATCGCGGCCGCATCGGCGTGATCGTGGACCCCAAGGCCGACGCGGCCGGCGACAAGCTCGGCGCGCGGGTCGAGGGCATCACGCCCGGCGGGCCGGCCGAGAAGGCGGGTCTCAAGGTCGGTGACGTGATCACGCGCTTCAACGGCACCGCTCTCGGCGGCGCGCAATCTGAGGACGATGAACACTCCGGGCCGGGGATGAAGTTGATCGAGCTCGCCCGTCAGCTCGAGCCTGGTGACACCACGCAGGTCGAGTACCGGCGCGGCAACGACGCCCGCAAGGCGACGATCGTGGCCGAGGACCTCGGCGGCAGCGCCTGGACGGGCCAGATGGAAATGCCTGAGATGGGCGCCTTCGAGAATATGATGCCCAAGATGCGCTTGGGGCCGGGGAATGACTTCGAGTTCGCCTTTGGCAGTCCGTGGGGCGGGATCGAGCTCGTGGAGCTGAACCCCGACCTCGGCGATTACTTCGGGACGCGAGAGGGAGTGCTCGTCGTCAGCGCGCCTGAAGACTCGACGCTCGCCTTGAAAGGCGGGGATGTGATCGTCTCGATCGGCGGACGTAAGCCGACCTCACCGATGCAGGCGATGCGGATCATTCGCTCCTATGACCCGGGCGAGTCCGTCACGCTCGACGTGCTGCGCAAGCAGAGACACGTCAGTGTGACGTGGAAGGTCCCGGAGCGTGAGAGCCGCAAGTTCCACATGGCGCCGCGGATGCACGAGGAGCCGAGCCTCTTCAGACTTCGGCACGTGATTCGGACGACGCGGGTCATTTAAAGGCGGCGGCGAAGGGCGGCGAAGAAGAGCGGCGGCGAGGGGCGGCAACTGCCTTTGCCGCCGCTTTATCTGCCGCCGCTTTATCCGCCGCCGTATTCACCGGTTCGGTCCGATCAGAATCGCATTCGTCAACATCTTCGCCGGCCCCCTCCAGAACGCCCGAAACAACGGGTCGCTCAGAAACAGCACCACCCGCCCACTGCCCTGATTCTCCACCGCGGCCCATGTGGTGCCCTTGAGCAACCGGGCGGTGTTATCGGGCCAGGTGAACCCCGAGAGCACCAACGAATCCACCGGGTCGCTGAACGTGACCGCGTTGGCGCCCCCTTTGGACGGCCGCCAGAACGTGTCGCCATCGATGAACACCGGGATGCGGTCGCGGTCGTAGCCCATCGTCAGCCAGTGGGTGGTGTCCAGCGTCGCCCGGAAGATCGCGCCCGGTATCCATTCAGGCCGGTCACGGGGTGCGGCGGTTTTTGAGACCAGGGGCGGCTCGTCTCCCGCCGCCGTGGTGTCGGCCTTCGCGGCGCTGTCGGGCGCGACGCTCGAGATGCTCGACAACTCCACGTCCTTGTTCGCGGCGAGGTCGCCTGCGCCGCCGTACCCGATGAGCACGCCTCCCGAGCGCACCCACGCCTTGAGTTTTGCGACGCCATCGTCGCCCAACTCCCGGCGCATCCGGCCGCCCGAGCCGTCCGGGATGATCAGCACGTTGAAGCTCTGCAGATCGTCCATGCGCCCGATGGCGCGCAGCGGGACGGGGGTGAACGCCACATCGAGCTCACGAGCGAGGTAGTACCACAGCCAGCCATAGCTCGTCTCTGAAATGCCGTCACCGGCGGCCACGAGGACTTTGGGGGCGTGCAGTCCGGTGACGTTTTCCGAACCGATGCCGGCGTCCCCCGTGTCGGGAAAGGCCGTCTGTAACGGGAAAACGGGCACGCCCCTGGCAGGCCCCAACGCCGCGATACGCTCGTGCAGACTCGAGGGGTTGCGTTGTGTTCGCGCGACGAACGAGCCTCGGGGATAGGTACGACCCCCGATGAGGACGGGTTGACGCGTGACGGCGAGCTTGAAGCCTTCGGCTTCGAGCGCGAACGCGAGTCGAGCCGCGCCCGGCCGGTCGTTCATAAAGACATACGCACTGGAACCGCGCGCTGACGCGGCGGGCGCCGGCACGATCGAATCGGTAACCGCGTCGCCGCCTGTGGGGCCGGCATCTTCGGTCCAATACGCGTCGAGATTGAACGACAGTGGCAGCGACCACGCCGTGATGTCGTAGAAGCCGTAGTCTTCCTTGTCCGTATCCTCGCCGCGCCGCCGGTTGCGCTGAAACTTCCCGATCTCCCGCTGGACGAATGAGCGCTCCATGCTCGCCTGCTGCTCGAGCATGCCCTTGGCCAGACGCCGCTGCGGCTGGTTCAGGTCGATCACGTAGCTGCCGGCGGGAAAAGTTCTCACCGTCGCCGCCGTGCCGGGGCTGATGTAGGGGTGCGCGACGCGTGACGACAGTGATTGGCGCATGCGCGTGACCTCGATCCCGTTCCGGAGTAGCAAGCCGACCACATGCGCGGCCGACTGCGGATCGTTGCCCGGCACGATCACAACGCGTTTCATGCGATCGGTGGCCGCTTCCACCAGCGCCGTGCGGCGGAAGTCATAGTAGTCTTGCAGCCGGCTCTGCCGGTTCTTCG
>QHUE01000266.1 GCA_003221825.1 Gemmatimonadota bacterium | reverse complement strand
GTCGGGCTGCCGCTGCTCCAATTCACGTTGCCGCTTCTCAGAATCCCGGGGCCGGCTTGGCCGGGCGCCACTGAGCCACCCGCGGCTGTCGAGCTGATCGCCCCCACGGTGCCGGTGCCTCCCAACGTACCGCCGTTCACACTCACGGCGCTCGAGGCCTGCGAGCCATTTACCAGCAGCGTGCCCGCGCTTGCGGTCGTGACGCCGGAATACGTGTTGGCCCCCGATAAGATCAGCGTGCCCGTGCCCGTCTTCGTCAGCGCCACGGTGCCGCTGCCATTTTGGATGACGCCGGAGAACGTCGTGGTGCTGTTGTTCCCGCCGGCCGTCAGAGTGACCGCGCCCGCCGCGCCGCTCGTTACCGTGCCGGCGCCGGCGAGTGAGCCGATGACGTCGCTGAAACCGTTGAGATCGAACGTCGCTCCCGCCGCCACGGTCACCGCGCTGGCCGCGCCGATCGAATTCGTCGTACCGAGCCGCAGGGTCCCGGCGCTGACTGTAGTCGCGCCCGTGTAGGTATTGACGCCAGACAGAATCAGCGTTCCCGTGCCGGTCTTAGTGAGCGAGCCCGCGCCAGCGATGATGCCGCCATACGTCAACGTCGTGGCCGGATCGGTCGAGATCGTGCCTGCCCCGGTCAAGGCAATCCCGCGATTGGCGGCGAGGGTGAAAGTGGCCGTGGTCCGGAGCGTGCCGCCGCCGAAGACGATTCTCCCGGGACTCGCCGCACCGGGAGCACTGCCGAGACCGGCATCGGCAGCAATCGCGACCACGCCCGCGTTGATGGTCGTTACGCCCGAGTATGTGTTGGCGGCGCTCAAGACGACTGTGCCAGCGCCGCTCTTGGTGAACCCGCCGGCGCCGCTGATGACTCCACTGATCGTGAGCGTTGTCCCCGCATTACTGACTGTCACCGCGCGCGTTGCAGCGAACGAGACGGCAAAGCTGATCGTGTTCGTGCCGGCGGCACTGCTATCAGCCAAGCCCCCGGCGCCGAGCGTGATCGCTTTGTTGCTCAACGTGTAGCCGCTACCCTTGATGGTGATGGAATTGAAGGCAGCATTGTTCATGTTGTTGTTCGTCAGCAGGTTCGCCGCGCCGTTTGGAAAGACGAGATTCTCCGCTCCCGTGCCCGCCGGCGCGACGCCGCCTACCCAGTTGTTGCCGATGCTCCAGTTGGCATTCTGCGCACCGCTCCAGGTGAACGTCTGCGCAAGCGTCGGCGCGACGATGCCGCAGAGGGCGAGCGCAATGAGAACCGCAGTCGAGGTGGCACGCATCGCGGCGCATTGCCCGCAAGGCGCGTACCCCCTACGGGACAACGCCAAATTGTTCATGAGACGCGGCTTAGAAGCGATGGGGGAAGCAGTGGACGGACAATTCCCGCGTGATGTTACCGTACGGTAACCGAGCCGGTATCACGAGTTCGACTCAGCGTCGGACGGGCTGGGCAATAGTCCGTACTTCTTGCGCTTCTCCCACAGGTTCTTGCGGGAGATCCCCAGCAGTTCGGCGGTGCGCTGGATGTCGCCGTCGGTCGCCTCGAGCGTCAGGCGAATGTACTCGCGCTCGGCATCGACCAGCGTGAGACCCTTCGGCAAGCCGAACGTCGTCGTATCGCGCGGGCGCGTGGGGACGGGGTCGCGCTGATCTAACGGCGGGAAATCGGATCGCTTGAGGACTGGTCCGTCGGTGAAGATCATGGCCCGTTCGATCACATTGCGCAGCTCCCGGACGTTGCCGGGCCAATCCCATGTGCGGAGCGTCTCGAGCGCCGGGTCGTCGATGCGATCGACCTTCTTCTTGAACTCTTGAGCGAATAGCTGGCGGAAGTGATCCGCGAGCAGCGGGATGTCGCTCTTGATCTCGCGCAGCGGCGGCAGCGACATCGCGGCGACGCTCACCCGATAATACAGATCTCTCGTCCAGAAACAACGTGCCGCCGTCCGCGACCTCGATTAGACCGCGTTTCGCTTCCCGCGCGTCGGTGAACGCGCCTTTCTTGTATCCGAACAGCTCGGCCTCGAGCAGGCTCGCCGGCAGCGCCGAGCAATTGATCTCGATGAATCTTCCCGCCGAGTGGGGACTCGAGTAGTGAATGGCGCGCGCCACGAGGTTCTTTCCCGTGCCGCTCTCGCCGAGGAGCAGCACGGTCGGCCGCGGGATGGCGGCCATCTTCCGCACGAACGCCCGGACCGCCTCGACCTTGGGATGTTCGCCGAGAATGGCCTTGATGGAGAATTGCTTACCGCGCGCCTGCTCGAGTGAGGCGCCCGCTTCGACGAGCGGCCGGGCCGCGAGCGCCCGGGTCAGTAGTGTCATGAGCTCGTCGATATTGACGGGTTTGCTGAGGTACTCCGTCGCGCCGGCCTTGAGGGCGTCGATCGCCGTCGCGATGTCGCCGTGTCCGGTGAGAACGAAAATAGGGAGGTGCGGATCGGTCCGGCGGAGGCGGCGCGTCACGTCGACGCCGTTCAGATCCGGCATCACGAGATCCGTAATGACCGCATCGGCCGGCTCTTCGGCGTGGTGCGCGAGCAGATCGTCCGGCCGCTCGAACACCCGGGTGCGCACGCGGCCCGGGGATCCCAGATTCGCGGCGAGCAGCTTGGCGTATACCACGTCGTCGTCGAGCACGTAGATCGTGGGCACCATAGGCCTGTCTTTGTCGTGCGGCGGAGTCAATATTGGCAACCGTGGCGGACAAGGACAGGCCCGTAGCGGAATCCTTTCGGGCGCTGGTCATTGATGATGACCCCGACCTCCTCATGCTCGTGCGGCGCACACTCGAGTTCACAGCGGGCTGGGACGTGGCGACCGCCGGTTCGGGGCGGGCGGGGATCGAGCTCGCCCGCTCCATGCACCCCGCTCCGCAGGTGATTGTCGTGGACGTGATGATGCCGGAGATGGACGGGTACGAGGTCTGCCGCCGGCTCAAGGGCGACGCCGTCACCGGCGAGGTCCCGATCGTCTTGCTGACCGCGCGGCGCGACCTCGACGCGCGCCGGCTCGCCGAGTCGGGCGCCGTGGGCATCGTGCTCAAGCCGTTCCAGCCCGACGAGCTGGCGCGGCAGATTCGCGAGCTGTGCGCATGACCGCCCCCGATCCCTTTGCTGAAGTCCGGGCGGAGTTCGTCGGCGGTCTCGGGCGGCGGGTCGAGACGATGCACCAGGCGCTCGCCGAGCTCGAGGCCGGGTTTCGCGCCGACGCGGCCGAGGTCCTGTACCGGGCCGCCCATTCGCTCACCGGGACCGCTGCGAGCTTCGGCGCCGACGATCTCGGAGAGGCTGCCGGCGATCTCGAGGAGCTGGCGCGCGGCTGGCTGCAGCGCGGCGACGCGCCGGCGGACGAGCGGCGCGCGGCGGGCGCCGCGCTCAAGGAGCTCGACGTCGCAGCGCGGGCGTACCGCGTGACCGCGGCGGTGGGGAGCGCCCGCTCGCCCGCGGCGCGGCTCGCGGTGGTGGGAGAGCTCACGTCGCTGATCAGCGCCGCCGTCGACATGCGCGAAATCTTTCGCGGCGCGATCGAGAAGGTGCAACGCGTCCTCGACTTTCGGCGCGCGAGCGTTGTCCTCGTCGACGAGTCTGGGGCGCACTACTACCTCCAAACGCTGTTCGACAAAGCGCGCGGGGGATTTGTGACCGGCGACGTGGCGTTCCCCATCGCGCAAGGACTCACGGGCGAGGCGATCCGCACCGGCCGGCCGGTGCGGGTGGACGCGCTGCCGGGCACCGAAGGCATTTTGCTCCAGGAGAGCCGGCGCATCTCCGCGATGATCGTGCCGCTGCACGTGGGCGACCGCGTGATCGGGGCGCTGAATTTCGGGCATGAGGACGAGGGCCACTATACCGAGGACGATCTCGACTGGGCCGTCGTGCTGGGCCGGCAGATCGAGACCTCGCTCTATTACTCCACCCTGCTCAACACGATCGCCCAGCAGCGGGAGGCCTTGGCGCGCGAGCACGCGACCGTGCAGGGCCAGCGCAACCAGCTCGAAGCGCTGATCGACGCCAGCGATGCGGCGATCATGCTCGTCGGATCCGATAGCCGGATCGCGCACGCCAACGCCGAGATGGCCCGGCTCGTCGGAATTCCGCACGAAGCGATGGTGGGGGCGAGTGTGCAAACCATCCACCGGTTTCTGCGCGGCTCGTTCGTGGATGCCGCCGCGCTGGTGAGCCAGGAACACGTGCTGTCGCTCGACGCGTCGCTGCGAGACCGGGTCGAGCTCACGTTCCCGCGGCAGGCCACCTACCAGCGCGTCGTCGCGCCCGCACGCGACAGCAGCGGCTCGGTGCTCGGCCACATCGTCCTGTACCGCGACGTGACGCACGAGGTCGAGGTCGAGAAAGCGAAGACGGAGTTCGTCTCGGTCGTGAGTCACGAGCTCCGCACCCCGATGACGTCCGTCAAGACGTCGCTCGCGCTGCTCCTCGCCGGCGCCGGAGGCGCGCTCGAGCCCCCGGCACACGAGCTGCTCGAGGTCGCGCTGCGCAACGCCGATCGCCTGATTCGCCTGGTGAACGATCTGCTCGATCTCTCGCGCCTGGAAGCGGGACGGATGGAGTTGCGGCTCGAGCCGGTCGCACTCGAAGAGGCGGTCGCGGCGAGCGTCGAAATGGTTGCGGCATTCGCCAAGGCGCGCGACGTGACGGTCCGCATCCAGCCGCCCGCCGAGTCACACGTCGTGCGCGCGGAGCGCGATCGCGTGGTGCAGGTGATCGTGAATCTCCTGTCCAACGCCATCAAGTTCTCACCCAAGGGCGGCCGCGTGGACGTGCGCTGGTGGCGGAAGGACCGATTCGTCGTCGCGGAAGTGCGCGACGGCGGCCCCGGGATTCCGGCCGACCAGCTCAAGCTCGTATTCGATCCGTTCAAGCAGCTCGACAGCTCCACCACGCGCGAGCACGGCGGTGCGGGACTCGGTCTCACCATCGCGCAGCGAATTGCCCAGGCCCTTGGCGGCGACGTGAACGCCGAGAGTGAAGTCGGCAAGGGATCGCGCTTCTTCGTCACCCTGCCCGCCACGCAGCGCTAAGAAGCGGTCTTCATGTCGTGCACCGATTCGCGTATTTTCTTCGGCACCATGAGCAAAGGCACGATCGGCATCCTCACCGGCGGCGGCGACGTCCCCGGCCTCAATCCCGCCATCCGCGCCATCACGATTCGCGCCCTCCGCGACGGCTACAAGGTCGTCGGCATTCGTCACGGCTGGGGCGGCCTGGTCGACTACTCGCGCGAAAAGGACGCCGACAACAGCGAACAGGTGCTGCCGCTCACCGAAGCGATCGTGAACCGCGCCGGCCGCACCGGCGGCACGTTCCTCCACACCTCGCGCGTGCGGCCGAGTCATCTGCCCAAAGAGCGCGTCCCAGCGCATCTCAGCGGCTACGCCGACAAAACGAACGACATCACCAAAGACGTCATCAAGAACCTCGAGCACATCGGCATCGATGTCCTGATTCCCATCGGCGGCGATGACACGCTCAGCTACGCCAAGCGGCTGCACGACGAGGGGCTGCAGGTCGTCGCGATCCCCAAGACGATGGACAACCCGAGTACCCCGTCGAGGTCGAGCATCTGGCCGAGCTGCTCGTTCAGGACCGCAATAAGAACCCGAGCCGCTATTCGGTTGTCCTCATCTCGGAAGGCGCGCGGCTCACCTCGCACGAAGGGATGAGCTTCGAGGGCGAAGAGACCGATATGTTCGGGCACCGCAAGCTGGGCGGGATCGGCGACCAAATCGGTGCGTCGCTCAAGGAGTGCTCCGCGAAATACAACAACGGGCGGCGCGTCGACGTCGTGAACCAGCGCCTCGGCTATCTCGTGCGCTCCGGCGACCCGGACGCGCTCGACTCGATCGTGCCGATGGCGTTCGGCAACCTGGCGCTCGATCTCGTTGTGAAGAAGCAGTACGGCCGGCTCGTGAGCATTCATAAGGGCTTCTACGACACCGTGCCGCTGTCGAGCGTGACGTCGGACAAGAAGGTCGTGGACGTGTCGAAGTACTACAACACGCAGCGCCTGCGGCCGATTTACCAATTCGACGGGGCGCCGCTGTTTATCATGACGAGCGACTGATTTCCGCAGACTTCAGGGGGGGGGAGCAAGGGGTCTGGAAAGCGAGATGCTCCAAGGGGGCCTGAGGTAACGCGAGTAGAAATATGTT
>QHUE01000265.1 GCA_003221825.1 Gemmatimonadota bacterium | reverse complement strand
GCGAATCTGGCAGGGGCGCCGCCGGGGTTGCTCGAGCAGATTCGGGCCGCGCAGGTGGGCGAGATCGTGGCGATCATCGGATCGAGCGACCGTGTGGTGCTCATGGGTGACTTGAACGACACACCGGGGTCGCCGATGTATGGCGTGCTCGCGAGCTCGGGCTTCACCGATACGTGGACCGCGATGCACCCCGGCGTCGGGGCCGACGGCCTGACGTGCTGCCACGTCGCCGACTTATCCGATCAGGTCGCCAACTTCGATCAGCGGATCGACTACATCTGGACGCGCGGGTTCGCCAAGGGCAACGGTACCATCCAGGGCAGCATTGATCGCTTCGGCAACGTACCGGCGGATCGGCTGACCGGGCCGGCGTATCCGATCTGGCCATCTGACCATGCGGGGTTGGTGGCGGCGCTGCGGTAAGAGGCAGGGCGGTCAAAAAACAACTGCGGCGGTCAAACTGCAAGGCGGCGGTCACGTCGTTCTCGACCGCCGCCTTTGTCGGTTGACCGCCGCCGTTGCTTCTTGACCGCCGTCGTTGCTTCTTGACCGCCGCCGTTGCTTCTTGACCGCCGTTGCTTAACTCACCTTCCCAATCGGTAATCTGCGAATTCGCTTACCCGTCGCCGCAAATATCGCATTGCAGACAGCGGGGGCGATGGGCGGAGTCCCGGGCTCTCCCACGCCTCCCGGCTCTTCGCTGCTCGGCACGATGTACACCTCCACGACCGGCATCTCCGCCAGGCGCAGCATCTGATAGTCATGGAAGTTGCTCTGCACCACCCGTCCTCCCTGAATGTCGATGGCGCCTTTCAACGCTGCGGTGAGGCCATATACGATACCGCTTTGCATCTGCGCCTCGATCGTGCTGGGATTCACGTGCATGCCGCAGTCGATTGCGCAGACGACGCGGTGGACTCGGACGTCGCCAGCGGGCGAGACCGACACCTCGGCCACCTGCGCCGCAAACGATTCGAACGACTTGTACACCGCGATCCCGCGCCCACGACCCGATGGCAGCGCCGTCCCCCACCCGGCCTTTGCGGCGGCGAGCTCCAGCACGCCGCGATGACGCGGCGCGTTGGCGAGGAGTCCGCGACGGTACTCATAGGGATCCTGCTTTGCGGCCACGGCGAGCTCGTCGATAAATCCTTCGACCGCGAACGAGTTGAAAGAATTGTTCACCGAGCGCCAGAAGCCGACCGGGATCCCCGTGTCGGTGAGCTGATAGTCGACGTGCACGTTGGGGATGGCGTACGGCAGTCCAACCCCGCCTTCGACCGCTTCCCCATCGAGACCGTTTTTGACGGTTTGGGGAAACATCCGAGCCATGATCGATGGCGCGACGATGCGGTGCGTCCAGGACACCGGTCGGCCGCTCGCATCGAGTCCCGCGCGCAATTGGTGATAGTTGGCGGGCCGGTACTGCGCGTGCTGGATATCGTCCTCGCGCGACCAGATGACTTTGACGGGCGCACCTGCCGCCTTCGAGGTCTCGAGCGCCTCGACGATGAAGTCGAGCTCGAAGCGCCTGCCGAACCCGCCGCCCAAGTAGGTCGTGTGCACAGCGACCTGCTCCGGCGGTACGCCACCGATTTGGCCGCCGACCATCTGCACGCCCGTCTGGTTTTGCGTCGGCGCCCAGATGTCCACGCCATCGGCACGTACGTGGGCCGTGCAATTCATCGGCTCCATGGTGGCGTGCGCGAGGAACGGCATCTCGTACACCGCCTCGACTCGCTGCGCCGCTCCGGTCAGCGCCGCGATGGCGTCACCGTCGTGTCGAGCGACGGCGCCATCCTGGGTAGCGCGCTGCGCAAAAAGGCTGGAGATGCTCGCGCTGGAGACTTGGGCGACCGGGCCTTCATCCCAGAGGACCTTCAGGGCATCGCGACCCTGTTTCGCCGGCCAATAGCCGGCGCCAACCACGGCGACGCCACTCGAGATCTGCACGACGTGCCGGACACCGGGGATCGCTTTGGCCGCGGTCGCATCGAAGCTGCGGACCGTGCCGCCGAACACCGGGCTGCGTGCCACCACCGCGGTCAGCATCCCGGGCACGCGCACGTCGATGCCGAACTGCGCGGTGCCGTTCACCTTGAAGCGCGTATCGAGGCGTCTCGTCGGCTTGCCGGCGAGGCGCCAGTCTTTCGGATCCTTGAGTTGCACGTCCACGGGGACGGGAAGCGCCGCCGCTCGCTGCGCCAGCGCTCCGTAACTGAGCCGCCGGTTGGTCGCGGCGTGAATCACCGCGCCCGTTTCAGCGCGGCAGCTCGCGGGCTCGACGCTCCACGTCTGCGCCGCCGCCGCGATCAACATCGTTCGCGCCTGGGCGCCTGCCACGCGCAGCGGCTTCCAGGCCGCGCGCACACTCGAGCTGCCGCCGGTGCCCTGAATACCGAAGAGCTGATTGATGTAGGCCTTGTCGGCGGGCGCGAACTCGAAACGGATCTTGGTCCAGTCGGCCTCGAGCTCCTCCGCGAGCAACATCGGCAGGGAGGTAGTCACACCCTGGCCCATCTCCGAGCGATCGACGATCACGAGCACACTGTCGTCCGTGCCGATACGGAGCCACGCATTCGGTGCGAACGGTGCCACACCGCGCCGGCTGGGGATCTTGAATCCAATGACGAGGCCGGCGCCGATCGTGCCGGCCACCTGGAGAAAGTCGCGCCGTTCCATCACGCCTCCTTTGCCGCGCGATGGATCGCGGCCCGGATGCGCTGGTAGGTACCGCAGCGGCAGATGTTCGTCATCGCGGCGTCGATCTCGGCATCAGTCGGTTGCTGTTTCTGGCCCAATAACGCCGCCGCCGCCATGACCTGTCCCGACTGGCAGTAGCCGCACTGCGGCACGTCCTCGGCGACCCAGGCCTTCTGGACTCGATGCGTCGACGTGGCGCTGAGGCCTTCGATGGTAGTAATTGGCTTGGTCCCGACGGCGGCGACGGGCATGACGCAGGACCGAATCGCCTGACCGCCCAAGTGCACGGTGCACGCGCCGCACTGCGCGATGCCGCAGCCGAATTTCGTGCCGGTGAGACCGAGGTTGTCGCGCAGGATCCAGAGGAGGGGCGTGTTCGCGGCGGCCTCGACGGTCCGGCGCCGGCCATTCACCAGGAGGGAATAGGAGGGCATGGGCAGCCTCGTAGGAGCGGTCCAGATAAACGTGGCGGAGAAACCGAGAAGTGGCTAGTTAGGGTGTTCCATGACGAACTATGCGCGTCGCCTCGGCCTGTTTTCCGGAACGATGGCTGTCATCGGCGGCATCATCGGGTCCGGCATCTTCGCGACGCCGAACGTCGTAGCGCAACGAGTCGGCACCTCGGGCCTCGCTCTGGTCACCTGGATCCTCGGCGGACTCGTGGCGCTCGCGGGCGCCTTTTGCTATGGCGAGCTAGGCGAACGGAGCCCCAAGGCAGGGGGACAGTACGTGTACCTGCGCGACGCGTTCGGGCCCCTTCCGGCATTCCTGTACGCCTGGGCCCTGCTGCTCGTGATGGC
>QHUE01000264.1 GCA_003221825.1 Gemmatimonadota bacterium | reverse complement strand
CCGAATCTGCTCGAGCAACCCCGGCGGCGCACCCGCGAGATTCGCTTCGGTGTGTGCGCTCGCGAACGTCGTCGCCTGGCCCGCGATGGTGGTGCGCGCGAAGACCCAGCCGCGAACCAGCACGACACCGGGAGCCACGGGTCCCAGATTCACTGCGAAGTCCTGCCCGCCGGCCTCATTCACGGTGACGCGATCGGCATCGACCAGCAGCGCGTCATGATCTCTGAGACGAACGAGCCCTGAGACCAGGTTGACGTCTATGTTGTTGGAGGTCGCAGCAACGGTATAGTTGAGGCCACGCGCCGCCAGCGCCGCCTGCAGCAATGCGATGAAGTCCTGATCCACCACTGCCGGCACGCCGAGCGGGCGCAGATCGATATTGATCTGTGAAGCCTCCTGCAGTCCCACCGCATGCGGCCTGGTGCGCGCAATCTGATCCGCAATCGCCTCGGCGCGCGCCGGGAAATCCGTCTTCCCGACGGTTTCGATCGCGGCCATGAGCGCCGGGAAATCATCGCCCGGATCGGGAGTGCCCAGGGCACGGATCACGAGATCCACGTCTGCGCCGACGTAGAGGTTCTGCGTCATGACGGTGATCTCGCTCGGACCGGCGCCGACACGCTGCTCGGACATCCAGTTGGCCGAGCCTGGAGCGACTTGGAACGGCTCCTTGCAGGCGCCGGTGAGCACGACGACTGCGGCGGCGATCAGGTCCAGACGGTGCTTCATAACGGGCTCCTCGTTGAAGGCGGTACGTTGAGTTCGGACGTACCAGCCTTCCCGCAAGCCGTCAAGGAAGCATCAAGTCATTCCCGAGCCGTCGCCCCGGTCCGCGGATCGAGGCGGCGGACACCGCGCAACACGGTGAGGCGAAAGTGGATGCGTTGAATCCTGGTCCAATACCCCTCAAGGTCGCGTGACTGCAGGGCAATCGCGCCGCGGCGCGTCACGCCGGGCGGCGGCGGCACGAGCGCCGCCAGCCGGTCGTACACGAGGCCCCGCAGCGCCGGATCGACGCGCTGCAGGAGATGCCAGAGCGAGAGCGCATCCTGCGGGCGCGCGAGTGCCAGGACGTTGCGGATCGCGCGTGCGCGCCCGCGCCCGAAATCGAACGCGACCAGGGCGCGCACGAACGGCGCCGGTGCGTCGTCGACATACGGCGTGCCGGGACCGGTCGATGGACGGATCTGCATGAGCGCGCCGAGCGGCACGCGCGACGAGCGGGGACCGGTCTGAAACTCCACTTCCCCGGCGGTGACATGCAGCAATCCTTTGCCGAGGGAGTCGGTCTCGAGCGTATAGGCGCAGCCGAGGTCGATCGCTGTGCCTGCCGGTGTCTCGACGAAAAAGAGGCGCGGCACCGCTTCGACCTTGGCGTCGATCGTGCCGCGCGCCAGCGCCAGGCGGTGCTCGGTCGCGCTCGCGACGACGAGCTGCACGCGCGTGTCCGGCCGCACTTCCACCTGGCCGATCCGTCCGACCGCGATGAGGGCGCGCGAGGAATCGTCGGTCTGCAGCCAGTCGCCGACGCGCAGCCGCCCGGAGGCGGCGAGCCGCGTGGTGCCGATGAGCGGACGGCCGGCGAGCGCCGTGACATCCCAGGCGTTGCGCTCGCCTCGCCCGATCAACAGGAATACAAACGCGGCTGCCGCCGCGAGCGGGATCCAGTACCAGCGCCGGCGCCACGAGCTCGCGCGCGCGCCGATGCGGGCCTCGATCTCCGGCCACAAATCGCGCGGCGGGTCGATGCTCTTCGGCAGGCGACCTACGGCGTCCTGCAGCTCGCGTTCGTTCATCGCTCCAGCTGCTCCCGTAACAGGCGCCGCGCGCGAAACAGCTGCGCTTTCGACGTGCCTTCCGCGATCCCCACGAGCTCAGCGATCTCGCCGTGCGTATACCCTTCGATGTCATACAGCACGAATACCTCCCGCGCTCCGTCCGGCAGCTCCGCAATCGCCCGCTCGAGATCGATGCTCAGCCCGCCGGATCCACGTACGGGCGCAGCATGCTGCGCCCCTACGACCGTGTCCGGATCCTCCGCCGGCATGACGCGTTGCTCCCGCCGGCTGGTCGTGCGGCGCTCGTTCAGGACGACGTTGACGGCCAGGCGGTGCAGCCAGGAGCTGAATGCGCTGTCCCCCCGGAACGAGCGCAACTTGTCCCACAGCCGCACGAACACATCCTGCGTGCGCTCTTCGGCGTCGCGCCCATCGCCCGTGAGACGGAGACAGAGCGCGTAGACACGGCCGGCGTGCTGGCGATACAGCTCCCGAAAGGCCGTCTGGTCGCCAGCCTGGGCGCGGGCGACGAGATCGTCCGGCACGGTACTAAGACGCCGTCGGGTGCTGCAGCGTTTGGACGAGGGCCTTCACGGCAGCCGTACGCCGCCGAGCAGCTGCCGCAGCCGCTGCTCGAGATTCTTCTGGAGCTCGTCGATCCGCGCGCGCTGTTGCACGACCTGGGCCCGCGCCTGGGTTTGAACCTCGTTCACGCGCGCGCGCACCGGACCCACCGTGGCATCGACCAGCGCATCCACGCGATCGCGCATCTGTTTCTCCGCCGCGGCGACCTGGTCGCCGAGCACCGCGCGCAGCCGCGACGCGATCGCGTCGTCGAGGTTGGACCGCACGGCGAGATCGGGATGCTGCAGCGCGCCCGAGAGCCGCGCCTCGACGTCGAGATTGGCGATGCCCGACACGGCCCGCCAGATCAGGTCGCCGATCGGGCTGTTCGCGAATCCCGAATCGCGCGTCCAGCGCACGTTGCTCGAGCGGATCGCGAACCGCGCGTGGATCGTGTCGCCGTTCAGATTGAAACCGAGCTGCGTTGTCGCGGCGCCGGGGTCGAGCCGCAGCGGCACGCCCGTGACCGCGAACGGCGTGAGCCGAATGCCGCCGACCGTCGCACCCGCCGTGTCAACGGGGATATCGCGCACGTGATTGAGCATCGCGCCCGCGGCGAGCTGCGGCCCACTCGCCACGAGCGCGGTCGGCCGGCCATACAGCGCCGGGTCGCTGGTCAGCCCGGTGAGCCGGCCGGCGTAGCGCTGCGGCTGCGCCGTCGCCGGCTGCAACAGGAACGACAGCTCGGCGCTGCGCAGCAGGAAGCCCGGCAAGGTGCGCTCCTTGGGAAAGCGCACGTCCTCGCCGGCGCGCCGCACGCGGCTCGGTCCCGTCGTCGCGCGGGGCAAGAGCCCCGGGGGCATGTACCGGCGCGCCAGCTGCGCATAGTACAGCACCTGCTCGAACGGCTTGATCGCACCGGGTCCAAAGACGGCGGCCCCGATCGCCGGTGCATCGAGACTCGGCAACTTCAGCAGGCTGCGCGCGAAGGCATAGTCTCGCCGGCGGGCGCTATCGAGACCGGCAAGCCCTGATTTCAAGTTCGCAGTTCCCTGCGTGACGTTCCGTTCCAGGGAAGTCACACGATCACGCGCGCGCTTGAGACGGTCCACCGCCTGCCGCCCCGCGTTGATCGTCCCGAGGTCGGTGGCGCGCGCGTGACGCAGCCGCTCCAGCGTGGCGCTCGCCGAATCGAGCGTCGGACCGAGGTGCAGCGTGTCGACCGCGGTCTGCCAGGCGTGCCGGCTCGAGTCGGCGCGCGCGCCGAGCGCATCGGCGGCCGGAATGGTGGAGAGGCGCCGCGGATCGAGTGAGTCGATGCCGATCTTGCCGAGCTCGTCGGCCTGGAACAGGTTCTTGAACGCCTCGTGCGGGCTCGCGACCGTGAGTCCCCGGATCGTGACATCGCCGTGCGCGAGGTCGAGATGCATGCTCTGGATCTCGACCTTGGCGCCCAGCAGCTGGGTCCCGACATTCTGCGACTCGCGGCGCGCGATCCGGTCGGCAAACAGCCACCACAGCCCGCACACGATCACGAACAGCACCAAGAGTGGTCCGACCGCGCGCCAGCGGAAGATCTTGACGGGGGGGCTCATGGCCGGAACAGCTTGTAGACGTTGTAGGCCTTCGAGGCCATGATGGCACGGTACCACTTCGACTGCCGGACCCGCTCGCCGATCGTCGCGCGATAGCGAACCACGCCGAGCCGCGTTGCGAAGAAGAGCGGCAGCGCGAACACCATCGCGAACACCAGGCTGCCCAGCACGACGGTGTTGTTGAAATTGGTCAGGGGGATGATCGGCGTGTTGGAGAGTGAGGTCCACAGTCCCCGCAGCGACGGCGCGAGCAGGAGACTGTGCCCGATCCAGTCGAACAACGGATCGAGCAGAAACCCCACCGGCACAAACACCGCCCATCCCAGCAGGCCGCCCGCGAACGAGACATTGAGCAGCACCAGCGCGGCGAAGATGACGGCGTTGTGGAGGTTGACGAGCGGGGTGAGCCCGAGAAATGAGCCAAGGACGATCCCGGCGGCGAGCTGCCCCGGCCTGCCCTCGGAATGCAGCGCGCCGACCAGCGACTGCATCAGCTTGATCAGCGTGAGCATGCGCTCGTCTCCATCACGCTTCCTCCCGTTTCAGACGGTCCGCGGCGATCGCCAGAATCTCGCGCAGCGCGGTGCGCCGTTCCTCATCGCGCGAGCCGCGCAGCCGAGCCTCGAGCACCGGGACGAGCGCCTCCTTGGACCGGCGATTCACGAAGACCACAAACCGAAAGCCGAACTTCGCCTCGTACTCCTCGTTGAGCGTGGCGAGGCGGCGGAGGACCTCCGGGGGTGTCGTGTCGCGATCATACCCCTGCTCCCGAAATGACGCGACCGAAACTGTGTCGGGCCGCTCGCCGATGCGGGGGTGGGCGTTGATCACGGCGATCTGTTCAGCCTCGGAAAGCTCGTTCAGAATCGTACGCGCCCGCGCGAGCATCGCGGCGCCGGTGGCGAACGGCTCCTCGGCACGCAGCCGCGCGAGCAGCGGGCCCGCATTCTCGAAGAGGTTCAGCTGCCTCTGTAGCTCGCGCACGAGAACGGCGACATCAGGAGCGGAATGTGGCAGTTCCGCGCGGCGTCGCTGACTTCAAAATCCAGCGTCACACGATCGAGAAACGCCGTGAGAGCCTTCTTCTTATAATAGGCGCCCACCTCGAACGACATCCGGTAGATGCCTGCCGCGAGCGGCCCGCCGATCAGATCTCCGATTCTCCCGTCGGCGTCGGTCTCGCGCGTTCCCTGCGACACATGGCCGTTGCCGTCGAGCCGCCACAGCGTCACGGCGACGCCGGCGGCCGGCTCGCCGCGCGTGGTATCGAGGACGTGCGTCGAAATCGTCGGACGGTTAGTGTTGGGCATGCTCAAGATCCGCGTGGGAACCCTGACGTTTACGGCGCGCCTGGAAGAGACGAACGCGCCCAAAACGGTGGCTGTGATTCGCAAAATGCTGCCGCTCAAGTCCAAGATAGTCCACTGCCGCTGGAGCGGCGAGTCGACGTGGATTCCCATGGGCGAGCGCAAACTCGGACTCGATTTCGAGAATCATACCAGTCATCCATCCCCCGGGATGCTGCTGCTCTACCCCGGCGGCATCAGCGAAACGGAGCTGCTCTTCCCCTATGGCTCGACGATGTTCGCAAGCAAGGTCGGACAACTGGCTGGGAATCACTTTGCGACCATTACTGAGGGGCAAGAACAGCTACCTGAGATCGGTAGGCTCACTCTCTGGGAGGGAGCTCAGGAAATCGTCATAGAAGAAATGCGGTGAGCACACTCGTCATTCGCGGAGGCACCGTAGTCCTGCCAACGGGCCAACGACCTGCCGACATCGCGGTCGAGAATGGCGTGATCTCCGCCTTCGGCTCTGAGGTCCGTGACCAGGGCGAAATCATCGATGCAACCGGGCTAGTTGTCCTACCAGGCCTGGTCGACGCACACGTCCATTTCAACGAGCCCGGTCGCGCCGACTGGGAAGGATGGGAAGCCGGCACTCGCGGCGCGGCGGCGGGCGGCGTCACCACGGTGCTCGAGATGCCCCTCAACGCCCATCCCCCGACGACGACTGCCGCCGCCTTTGACGAGAAGGTCGCGGTGGCGTCACAGAAAGCGCTGGTCGACTTCGGCCTCTGGGGCGGAATGGTCCCCGACAACCTCGGCGACCTCGAGGCCCTGCACCAACGCGGCGTCGTCGGTTTCAAGGCTTTCATGAGTCACAGCGGCATCGACGACTTCCCCCGGGTCCCCGACGGCGTGCTCGCGATCGGGCTCAAGGTGGCGGCCCGCCTCAACACTATCGTGGGTGTCCACGCCGAAAGCCAGGAGATGATCGAGACTGGAGGCGGGCCACATCCCGTCGCCTGGTGCCGTGCGCGGCCGGCCGCTGCCGAAGTCGACGCGATCCGCCGGCTCCTCGTCTGCATGCGGGGAGCCAAGGGGGTTCGTGCGCACGTCGTCCACGTCAGCTGCGCCGAGGGACTGGCGCAGGTGGATGCGGCGCGGCGGAAGGGCGTGTCGATCACCGCCGAGACCTGTCCGCACTATCTCGCGTTCACCGAGGATGACTTCGAGCGGATCGGTCCCGCACTCAAGTGCGCGCCACCAATTCGGGACGAGGCGACGCGCGAGGCTCTGTGGAACGAGGTGCTCGGGGGCCGCGTGGACCTAATCGGTTCTGATCATTCGCCCTGCCCCGCCGCCGACAAACAGAAGGGTGAACACGACATCTGGCAGGCCTGGGGCGGCATCGCGGGGATTCAGGCAACCTTGCCGGTGCTCATGACCGACGGGGTGCTCGCACGTGGACTCTCGTTCGAGCGCGTCGCCCATCTTACCGCCACCGCGCCGGCCCAGCTCTTCGGCCTGTACCCGCGCAAAGGCGCGATCGCCGTCGGAGCCGATGCAGACTTTGCGATCGTGGATCCGAATACGCGCTGGACGTTCGACGCGCATGAGCTCCAGACGCGGAGTGGCGTGAGCGCTTATCTCGGCCGCGAATTCACCGGGAAAGTCGCGCGGACGCTCGTGCGCGGGCGCACGGTGTTCGTGGATGGCGAGGTCACCGGGAAACCGGGCTGGGGACGACTCGTGAAGCCCAACCATGCCAATTGACGGCGCGCTGCTCGAGCGCCGGCTCGATGAGCTCTACGCGATTGGCGCCGAGCCGGAAGGCGGCGTGTATCGCCCGCTCTACGGCGACGCCTGGGCCGCCGCCGGTGAGCGCCTCGAACGCTGGATGAAGGACGCCGGTCTCAAAACCCGCCGGGACGCGGTCGGGAATCTGTGGGGGCGAGCCGAGGGCGGGGGGAAATCGATCGTCACAGGCTCGCACATCG
>QHUE01000263.1 GCA_003221825.1 Gemmatimonadota bacterium | reverse complement strand
ACACCGCGGAGGCGAACCTCGAATACCGCCTCACCGGCGCGAGCCGAGTTGAGCTCTACAGCGTGTACATGCTGAAGCGCTATCCCAATCCGACCGGCAACAATGCCAGCGATCCGCGCGTGGGCCTCAAATACCGGCGCGTGCTCGGTACCAGCGGGACCTGGGGCGTCGGTGGCCGCTACGACTACAACGACGCCGACAGCTCCCGTTACCGCTATAACGGGTACACCGCGACGTCGGACGCCGGCTTCCCGGTGGGCGGCTCTGGCCGGATCTCGTCGAGCTTGCGGTACAACATCAGGCGCTACGTGTCACGGCTCATCACCGTCGGTGCGGGCAAAGAGTTGCGCCGGGACGCCGATTTCGTGGCGACGCTCGCGTGGCGGCAGGGGATCGCTCGGGTCTGGGACGTCGTCGCCAGCTACCGCTACGAGTACTACCGGTCGAACGACCCGGACCACACGTTCCGCGACGATCTGGTCGCGGTGACGCTCACGCGCTACTGGTAGCATGACCCCACGCACCGCCGAACGCGCAAGCGCAGGCCTTAGCCTGTGAAAACACGAAAGCCGGAGAGCTCGCTCCCCGGCTTTCGTTTTGCCGTAACCAAAACCGCCTAGTTGCGAATTTGCGTCCGCAGTCCGTTTGTGCCCGCATTCCCGGGTGATGCTCCCCCAGTCCCGCCAGTGCCGAGCACAAACACATTGCCGGCCTGCGACAGCGTTCCTGCCTGCGAAACGATTCCGATGCTCGGCCCACCGCCGCCGCCGCCACCCGGACCACCGGCGCCCCCGTCACCACCCGTGCCGCCGTTGCCGCCGGCGCCGACCGACGGTACATCATTCGTCGCGCCCAGGCCACCCGCGCCGCCGGTACCACCCGCCGCGCCGCTGGCGCCCGCGCCGCCGGCACCGCCGTTGCCCGTTTCGATCGTGTTGCCGGTGACCGTCAGAGTCGAGAGCACGCCGACGATGCCGAACGAGCCGCCGGCGCCACTGCCACCACCACCGCCGGTCCCGGCGCAGCCGCCGGTGCCACCACTACCGGCACCATTGCCGCCGCCCGTTGGGTCCAGCCCGCCACCCCCGCCACCCCCGCCGCCCCCGCCGCCGTGCTGGCCCAACGCGCCGGCAAATCCGTCCGCGGTGGCGTAGCGCCCAAGGATGTCGAAGCCACCAAACGCGTCACCGCCGCCTCCCGCGGCTCCGCTGATCCCCGCGAGGCCGTTCTGCCCGTTTCCGCCAGCGGGCAATGGGGGCGTCGCGCCGCCGAGTCCCCCCGTTCCACCAGCGCCGCCGTTGGGCGAGTTGCCGGGCGCGCCATCCTGGCCCACCGCGCCGGGCGCCCCGCCCGCCCCACCGGCGCCACCGATGAGTGTGGTGCCGAGACACACGAGCAATCTCTCAAAACCGCCGTCACCTTCGGGTCCGTTCGCGGATCCCGGCTGTCCGTCTAGGCCCGCGACGCCGTTCTGTCCCGCGAGGCCACTGAAGCCGTCGCGGCCCGCGGCGCCGTTGCCTGCGATGATGTGATTGCCCGAGATCGTCGCAACGCTGCTGGTCAACAGCATCCCAAAGGCGCTTTGGCGGGGAACACTCGCATCGCCGCTGCGGATGGTGAAGCCGTCGATGGTTACTCCCGTCACGTTGTCGCCCTGCACCGCAACGGCCGAAGTAGATGGCCCAGGGCCGATCGTCGTGATGAATGTCGCCGGGTCGCGCGTCCAGGTTGCCGGATCGTAGCCGCCGTAGAGACTGATCCCCGAGCGCAGCTGCACATTCTCTGGATAGGTGCCCTGCGCGACATTCACTCTGTTCTTACCGGAACTGCCGGCCAGCGCGAGCGCCGCACCGATCGTCTTGAGAGGCGCGGCCCGCGTGCCGCTCGCCGCATCGTCGCCCGCGGGACTGACGTAGATCGCGTCCTCGGCGACGACCACCGTAATGCAGCTCGGACTGCTCACGTTACCGGCGGCATCGCTGCCGGTCACGCAGAAGTTGTGCGAACCGCCGGTCGCGAACGGCGGCACGTGGGCCAGCACCGCTTCGGTTGGCTGATTGAACGCGCCGTCCTGCGCGACCATTGCTACCGGCGGACCGCCATCGATCGCGTAGGTTGCCGCCGCGATGTTCGAGCCGCCCGTAGCGACGTCGTTCACGACCGCCGTGAGGTCGAACGGGCTGCCTGCGACCGGATTAGCGGGCGACGCGGCCACCTCGGACACGACCGGCGCCTGTACGTCGGTCAGGGTCGCGGTGAAGGTCGCGAACGTGAGCTTCTCGCCTGTCGTATTGTCGACGGCGCGTGCTTCGACCTGTTGCGGTCCTGAGAAGCCGACGGTCCAGCGCTCCTGCACGATGCCGTCCCCGCCCGATATTGCGGCTCCGGCGAACACGCTGCCGCCACCCGAGACGACGACGAAATTCACGATCTGGCCTCGTACAACGTGGCCGCGCGAGTCCTGGACAAGCGCGACGATCGGATTGGGCAACTCCGTTCCCGGCGGTGCGATCTGGTTGTTGCCGGACACGACCGACAAGGAGAGGGAACCGACTGGCTGGTCCGTACCCACGGGAGCGGTACACGAGGCAAGCACGAGCAGCCCGGCGATCCGGGCGAGCGAGGAGAGACGCATAACTCCTCCAGCAGGGCGTGGGGAGTGATCCTAGACGGCGAACGTCTTCCTTACGCCAGCCGCGTACACCGCCCACGGCACGACGTTCCGCAGCCGGGGCAACCACGTCGCCTGCGCGCCCACGCGATAGCGCAATCCCGGGTTCGGCTGCTCGATGACCTGGAGCACGCGCCGCGCCACGTGCTCGGGCGGAATGCCGGCCTCGAGGGCGTGACCAAACGCCGCGAGCATGCTCTTGCGCGTCGCATCGTACGCGGCCAGCGGCCGTGCGGCGGCCGGTGAAGCCTCGCCGATCGGTGTGTTCACGAATCCCGGCTCGACCAGGCTCACGCTGATGCCAAACGGCCGGACCTCGTACCACAGCGACTCGGAATATCCCTCGAGCGCGAACTTGCTCGCCGAGTAGAAGGCGCTGTAGGGAATGGCCGTGTTGCCGGCGAGCGAGCTGATGTTGATGACCTTGCCCGCTCCGGCCGCACGCATGCCGGGAAGCACTGCATTCACCATGCGTACGGCGCCAAAAAAGTTGGTCTCGAGCTGCGCCTTGGCCTCGTCGACACTTGTCTCTTCCGCCGCGCCGGTGACGGCATAGCCCGCGTTGTTGACGAGCACGTCGATCCGGCCGGCCTTCGCGATGACCTGCTCGACGCAGGCACGGACCGACTCATCCGAGCGCACGTCGAGCGCCACCATGGTGACGCCGTGCGACTGCGCGATCTCAGGCTTGCGCGCCGTCCCGAACACCGTAAACCCGCGCTCGGCAAGGAGCCGTGCCGTCGCCTGTCCGATGCCGGATGACGCGCCCGTGATCAAAACCGTCTGCGACATGGAATCTCCGGAAGGTGATGCCCGGGACAACAATACGTGACCGCTCATCGTTCCGTCGGCGATCCGTTACCTCACCTCCCCAGCCGCATCTTCATCATAAGACTCCGATGACCGCATCACGTCCGGTTTACCCTACAGGGCCCGCGTGCCCTCATTGTCACGCCACAGACGTGCTCCCCATCCTCTATGGCTATCCCAGCGCCGAGGCCTTCGAAGCCGCCGCGAACGAGCTCTCGGCGGCGATTCGTTCGCGATTACAGGCATTCACGACATGGGTATTTGTGCGTCGCGCAGTCCCGTACGCTTGCTCCGCGCAATCGGCGTAGATCTGCATCTGGCTTCGAGTTCTGACCCACTCTGCAACCGTCTCGGGACGATCGCCAAAGTATAGGTACACGCCTGCTTCGGCGGTCTCCCGCTCGCGGCGCCAGCGGTCATCGATCGTATTGGTCTCTTGTACGATGCGATTGAACATGCTGTCGGGCAGTGCATCGTATTGGCCCGCCGCCATCTTGGCGCGGTCCTCCGTCCCCTTGAGCAGCGTCGCCAACAGCTCGTAGACGGTGATCATGGCGTCCCGCGTTTGAGTCAATCGCAGATCCTGCCGCGAGAGCGCGAACTCCTGTGATTTGAGACGTGTCTGCATGTAGTACGTGCCTAGGGACGTGACCGCCACCGTCAGCACCGCGGTGATTGTCGTTGTGATGGCCGGTATCGTCCACCACTTCTTCTCCCGCGGCGGCGTTCTCCGGATCTTGAGAACGTCCGCGATGAACTTCTCCTGCTCGAGCGCCTGCTGTTTTTCGCCGTCGGTGAGCATTAGGGGCTCAGTTCGGACGGTGCGGCCGGGGCGGTATCGCGCCCGAATCGGACGGCGCCCGAGGCGGGATCGTCCGATGAGTGGTAGGTGCGGCCGCAGCACCAGTCGGTGCGCTCGGGGGCCGTGGCGGGATCGGCCCCGAATCGGATGGCTGCGGCGGCATGGCGTGGGTCCGATGCTGCGTATCGGTCGGCGTCGCCGGGGCCGCCGGGGCCGCCGTTGTACTGTCCGGTGCACTTCCACTCTGTTTGGAGCCGCCCGGACACCCGAGGACGGTCAGCATCCCGAATCCCAACACCACTCGTATTCCAAGTTTCGTCGGCATGGCAGTCCTCCGCGCTAGTCGCAGTTTTGCGGTGAGCCCGGGCAGAGCTTGATCTGTGTGATGGGATGAATCTCCCAGGCTGTTGCCCGCCAATTTCCGCTCGCGCCGGCGTTGGTGTGCTCGGAAGCGTCCGCGTGCTCGAAATCCCAGAACAGCCAGCCGGTGAAGCGCACCCAGTGGCCCAGGAGCGTTTGTTTGAGCGTGCGGGTCGTCCAATCAGCACCTTGCTGGCCCATGAACGACCGCCAGCGGCGACGCGCCTCGGGTATCGCTCCACCGGGTCCGGTCGTCGCCGGTGTGCAGCACGCTGTCAATCGTGGCACCCGCGTCGATGTCCGCCGCTTGCGGACGGGTGATCCGATTCTTCTTGCGATTGGATTCCTTACGATACTCCTGCACTGCGAGCCCTTCTGGCGGGCAGCCGTGGAACATCGCGGGTGGGCCCCCGCCCCCGGTGATGCGCACATTGCGCGCCCAGACCCAGCCCTGCTCACCTCCGGCCACGCGAACCTCGTAATAGCCGTTGGTCTGGGTCGAATCGAGGAGCGTGAGCTCGTCGGGCGGCTCGAGCTTCTGCTTGATTGCGGACGTTGTCGAGGGACCCTCGCGCAGGTTTACGTTGCGGGTCACGATTGCCGCCTGCGCGGCCGCTCGGGTCGCAAGGAGAACGAACGCGACCGTCGCGAGGAATCGTTTCATGCAGCGCATCATGGACATGGCTGCTCATATTGGCTAGCACAGATTGAGCACCATTTGCCGATGTTCCTTCGGCGCGGCATTTTTAGCGCTTCCTCGCGAATCACATGCTCGGTGACGCGCTGGTCTTGATCCGGACTCTTCGTCCTGAGATGACGCTCGTTCCGCGCGTCGTCGTGGAAGCCGTGTTCCTCTCCGAAGGATCCATCGGACCGACGCGGGAAGTGGCTCGGCAACTCGGCCTCCCCAACCGTTTCAAGCTGGCGCGGATTCTGAAACAGGCCGGACTCCCCCCGTTGCACCGCTTGGCGGAGTGGGCAAGGCTGGAATCGTGGTTGCGAACGGCGGAGCAAGAGGGCGTGTCGCTCTGCTACCTAGCGTTCCGATCTCGCCGCCATCCGAGTGCGTGCTATCGGCTGGTGAAGGAGCTCACGGGCTTGCGTTGGGGCGAGCTGCGAGCGCGTGGGCTCTCGTGGTTCCAGCGACAGTTCGTCAAACAGCTCCGGCGTTCAACGAACTGAGTACGCTCCGCACTTTCTCCGCTTCCTTCACACTGAAATGCACCTCGTGCACCCCCGTGTCGTGCACGAGCCGTGCGACGTTGTCGGGAGTGATCCCGCCGCCGGCGAGGATCTCGATCCGCCGCGATGGAACGTCACCGGCAGCGGCAGCGCGGCGTCGAGCAGCTCGGCTGTTAGGGTCTCGGCGATGTGCTGGGTGGCGGAGAGTGCTCCGGTCACGATGCCCCGAGCCCCCGCGTCTTTGGCCCGGTGAATCTGCTCGAGCATGGTGCGATGCTCGGCAGGCGTGTAGACGAAGTCGCCCGCCCGCGGTCGCACCAGCACGAAGATCGGGATGACGAGCTGCGACCGGCAGGCGCGGAGCAGCTGCACGTCGGGGGTGGTGCCGCCGTGCGCGAGGTCCGTGCACAGCTCGAGGCGGTGCGCGCCCCCCTCGGCGGCCGCGAGTGCCGCGTCCAGCGACTCGACGGCTGCTTCGATGAGAACGGTCACGAGGCGGAAGATAGGTATATTATCCAGCACATGGCCTTGACCTTCACCCGCCTCGTTACCCCCGTCGGTGAGCTCGTCCTCACCGCCTCCGACACCGCGCTCACCGGCGTTTTCTTCCCGACGTCGCGCCGCGGGCCCGCGCCGACGCACCAGGCGGGTTGGGTGGAAGCCAGGGAAGGGCCGGCTGCCGAGGTGCTCGCGCGCGCGCGGCAGCAGCTCGAGGAGTACTTCGCGCGCACGCGCACCACGTTCGACCTGCCGCTCGAAGCCCTCGGCTCCGCTTTTGAGCACCGCGTGTGGAACGCCCTGCGACAGATCCCTTAC
>QHUE01000008.1 GCA_003221825.1 Gemmatimonadota bacterium | reverse complement strand
CCTCGCTTCGGCGGTGGCGAAGCGAGTCTGAGGGTTTTGCAGAACAAGCGTCGTAGCTAACTTCAGCAGCACCAATTCTTAGGTCCGTAGCTCAATTGGTAGAGCACCGGTCTCCAAAACCGGGGGTTGCAGGTTCGATTCCTGCCGGGCCTGTTTAGTAGCGACTACCTTTTGGTGAAGCCAAGAATGTCCTTCTTCTTGATATACACTCTCACATATCCAGAATCGGTGGTATTGGCAAACCAAACGCTCGCTCGTCGCTGACCCCCGCCGTATCTTGCCGCATGGACACTCTGCTGGACCGCCTCCAAGAAGGCCTGGCCGGGCGCTATACGATCGCACGAGAGCTCGGCCGCGGCGGCATGGCGACTGTCTACCTGGCAGAGGACGTGAAACACCGCCGGCCGGTGGCGCTCAAAGTGCTCAGCCCACAGCTGGCTGCGAGCCTCGGGACGGAACGCTTCCTAGGCGAGATCCAGATCGCCGCCCGGCTCACCCATCCACACATCCTGCCACTGCACGACTCCGGGGAAGCCGATGGTCTCCCGTACTATGTCATGCCCTACGTCGAGGGGGAGTCGCTGCGCGGTCGTTTGATCCATGAGCGGCAACTCCCGATCGAGGACGCGCTGCGTATCGCGCGCGAGGTGGCGGATGCCCTGGAGTACGCTCATCACCGGGACATCGTGCACCGCGATATCAAGCCGGAGAACATCCTTTTCCAAACCGGTCATGCGGTGGTGAGCGACTTCGGCATTGCCCGCGCGATCAACGTGGCAGGCAAGGGCAGGATGACAGGCACGGGCATCGCGGTCGGCACCCCAGGATACATGAGCCCGGAGCAGGCCGGCGGGGTCGACGAGCTCGACGGCCGCAGTGATGTCTACAGCCTCGGCTGCGTGCTGTTCGAGATGCTCGCGGGAGGCCCACCCTTCACTGGGTGGTCGGCGCAGGCGATTCTGGCCCGGCAGGTGCTCGAGCCCCTGCCGCGCGTCCGCACATTCCGCGACACGGTACCCCAGTGGCTCGAGCAGGCGGTGACGCGCGCGCTCGCGAACGCGCCCGCGGATCGGTTTGACGGCGCCGCGGAGTTCGTTGCAGCACTGAGCACGCCCAGCCCGGTCACAGTCGCGGAGCCGACACCCATGCGCGCCCAGACCGCGCCGGCTCCTGAGCACTCAATCGCGGTGTTGCCGTTTGTGAATCTCAGCGCCGATCCGGAGAACGGGTACTTCTGCGACGGCATGGCGGAAGAGATCCTGAACGCGTTGAGCTCCATCCCTTCGCTGCGCGTTGCGTCGCGCACGTCCGCATTCGCGTTCAAGGGCGCCAGTGAGGACATCCGGGCGATCGGCGAGAAGCTACGAGTGCGTACCGTTTTGGAGGGCAGCGTGCGCCGGGCCGACACAACGCTGCGGGTCACGGCCCAGCTCATCAACATCGCGGACGGGTTTCACCTCTGGTCCCAGACGTACGACCGGGAGATGAAGGACGTGTTCGCGATTCAGGACGAGATCGCTCGGGCCATCGTGAATGCGTTGAAGGTGAACCTGGGAAGCGAGGCCGGCGCCATCTTGGTCGAGCCGCACACCGACAACCTCGAGGCGTACGCGCTCTACACGAAGGCCCGTTACTTGTGGCGGAGAAAATCGGCCAGCGCGTTGACGAAGTGCATCGAGTACTTCGAGCAAGCAATTGCTCTCGACCCGTGCTACTCGCTGGCGTATGCCGGGCTGGCCGATTCCTACATCACGCTGGGATACTGGAACTACCTTCCTCCGAAGCAAGTGTTTCCGCGGGCGCGGGCGGCTGCCGACTCAGCAGTCGGGATTGACGACCGCCTGGCCGAGGCGCACACATCGCGCGCCTGTGTGTCCCTGCTGTACGACTGGGATTGGCCGCGCGCAGAGCAAGGCTTCCTGCGAGCGATCCAGCTGAAGGACGGCTATTCGACCGCCCATTTCTGGTATGCCTGCTGTCTGTGGTCGATGGGGCGAGCCGCGGAGAGCGTGGAACAAGCAACGCGCGCCCAGGCCCTGGCGCAGCTGTCGCCCGTCGTCAACGCGAATCTGGGCTGGGCGCTCTATTTCGAGCGCCGCTACGATGAGGCCATCACGCAATGCGTTCACGCCCTGGACCTGGATACCCACGCCCTGATGACCTACACGGTGCTCGGTCAAGCGTATGTGGCAGCATCGAGATATGACGACGCCATCAGCGCGCTGCACAGCGCCGTCGGTTTTTCCGGTGGGGCGTCGTTCACGAGCGCCGCGCTCGGCTACGCTTGCGGGAAGGGAGGGAAGCGGCGGGAAGCGAGGAAAATCCTAAACGAGTTGCAGGAGCGATCGACCGCGAATTACGTGTCACCATTTTGCGTAGCACTGGTCCACATTGGGCTCAGCGATAAGGATCAAGCGTTGGACTGTCTCGACCGGGCCTACGAGGAGCACTCCCATTGGTTGGTCTACGCAAAAGTATGGCCGCTACTCGATGACTTGCGCTCCGACGCGCGGTTTGTCGCGCTGCTCGGCAAGGTGGGCATCCCGGCGTAGCTTCAGCCTTACCTGCAGTACCATCCAACCGAGGAGGGTCTATGCGTTACGGGAGCAAGGTCGTGGTAGCCCTCGCTGTCGCCGCTTGCACCGGCTCCGCACCGACGAATCAGCCCATCACGGGAGCGAACGTTGCGCAGTTCGCCAGCGCCGCGAGCGAGGAGGCCCCGCCGATCGTCTTCAATACCCAGATGCGATCGGACATCGAGGTGCCTGCGTGCGAGTCCGAGTCGCAAGGACTTGCGCAGATCAAAATCCTGCAGGACGGCACGATCGAGTCGATCGTGATCCTCAACAACAAGAGTGACGAAAGCGTCCGGTTCGGACACATCCATCACCTGAACGCCGGGGCGAGCACCGGTCCCATCATTTGGTGGTTGTCGAGCCCGGTCGGCGTGGATTTGAACCTGACGGATCGGCACATCGACATCCGGCAGGTCGGGATCTTCGTGCCGAATCCGCACTTCACGTCGGCCGAAGCTGGTCTGGCTGAGCTGCTGGCGAATCCCGGCAGCTTCTACGTGAACTTCCATTCGGACCGCTGCCCGGGCGGCGTCGCCCGCGGGTTCCTGCCGTAGCGTTCACGGGCGGAGGGGCCGTCAGGTCCCTCCGCTACGCTAGTTGGCCAACCCTACCCGCTCCAATAATCGCTGGAACCGCGGATCACCACGCAGCGGGTCCCACCCGGGCTCGACCTTCAGGGAGATCAGCTCACTGGGGTGCTCAGCGTACGCACGTTCCAGCCAGGCGAACGCCTGGTCCCGGTCTCCGATACTCGCGTACGCGCCGGCGACGTACACGGCCGCGACGGGCTCACGCCGGATCGCTCGCAGCAGCTCGGCGAGGGCGGCGCGGGCCTCTGCCGGATGGCCGGAGCCTGCCTGTAGTGAGGTGACCACCGCCCAATAGACCGGAGTCGAGGGCTTGGTTCGCAGGTGCTCGAAGTCCGCCCGCGCTTCGGCAACCATGCCATTCTCCATGTACGCCGCCTGGATGAGGTGCGCGCGCGGAAAGTCCGGGTCGACCGCGAGGACGGAGCGCCATTTCTCGATCGCGCGATCGTATTGCCGCGCGCAGTACAAAATGAAGCCGTTGTCGGCCGCGATGATGAGCGACAACGGGTCGAGTTGCCGGGCGCGCTCACTCTCCTGCAGCGCTTCCGCGAAGCGCCCCCGCCACATCAAATGCTCCGCGTACCAGTGATGCGCTGTGGCGTAATTGGGATTGAGCGCGATGGCCCGGCGGAATTCCCGCTCCGCCGTCTGCCAATCCAGATCGCTGTTTTGGACGATCAGCGCAAACGCCGTGTGCGCTTCCGCTAGCGAGGAATCGAGCTCCAGCGCCCGCTGCGCCGCCGCCCGGGCCTTGAGGTAGAGGTCTTGCGGCGGGCGCGTGCTGTAGCCCCCTAGCAGCACATATGCATCGGCGAGCGCCGCATACGCCCGTGCATACTGTGGGTCCGCGTTGGTCGCCTGCTCGAAATACGCAACCGCCGCTTCCAGGTCCGGGACTCTGCGTTTGTTGAGGTCGTACGTGCCGCGCAAATACAAGTCGTAGGCGGCAAACGCGTGCGCGGCCTGTGAGGAGTCGCTCCGCAGGGTCGCCGTGGGACGGCCCAGACTGGACTCGATCTCACTCGTGATCGCCCGCGCGATCTCGCCTTGCAACGTCAGGAGATCAGCCGCCTTGCGATCGTACTGCCGGGCCCACACTTGGGACTGATCGCTGACGCGGATGAGCTGAGCCGTAATGCGGATGTCGTTGGGATCCCGCCGTACGCTCCCCTCGAGCACATACTGTACACCCAGCTCGCGCACGATCTGATCCAGCGGCGCACGATCGCCCTTGTAATGCATGACCGAGGTCCTGGCGATCACCCCCAGGTGCTCGGGATCGCGCTCACCCAGCTGCGTGATCATTTCTTCTGTCAAGCCGTCGCTGAAGTATTCCTGTCTCGCGTCCCCCGTGAGGTTGTCAAAGGGCAGCACGGCGACCATGACTCGCCGCTCGGGAGGGAGAGCCCGCGAGCGAACTAGAACGACCGCGCCGCCGGCGACGAGGACGAGCAGCGCGAGACCTGCGGCAATCCACACCCGGCTTCTCGACCGCGCACGCAACGACACCGCCGCCGCGTCCGCCCGGAGCTCCACGGAATCCCGCAGCGCCGCAATGAACCGATAGCCGCGCCCGGTGACGGTCTGGATGAAGCGGGGGTGTTCGGGATCGTCCTTCAGGATCTGCCGGATTTTCCGAATCGCGCCGTTGATGCTGTTGTCGACGTCGAGGTAAACCTCCTTCCCCCAAATCCGCTCGACGATCTGCTCCCGCGTGACCAGCTGCCCGCGGTGCTCGGTGAGGAGCAGCAGAATCTCCATGGGAATGCGCTCCAGCTTGAGCGTCTGGCCGGAGCGTCGGAGCTGGTAGGCGCCGGGGTCGAGCTCGAAGCTTTCGCCAAACTGGAGTCGGTGCTTTGGGTTCAAAGCCTGTTTCCGCAAGTGCTTACGGGAACAGAGAAACTAAGGGAACCATAAGAGACCCGACAGACCGCCGCTATTGCTCGGCGCAAGGGGCCCCCATAAAGAGGAGCGTCCATCCTAAGGTCTCCAGACAGAAGTTGCATAGGAGGAGCACATGACGGTCGCAATTCGTTGGGTCTCATTCGTGGCTGTGGTCGCGCCGGTCCTGCTGATCGGCTGCGGGACAGATCGCACGGCGCTCGCGCCGGCGGACCTGCCCGCCATCACCGCCGACAAGAGCGGCGGCGTCATTTCGTCTCGCGATCCCAGCGGTCAGATCGCCACGCTGAGCACGACGGGATCCATCGATCTCACCAATCCGTTCTTCCAAAATCTCGGGACCAACGGCCGGACCTGTGCCAGCTGTCACCTGCAGTCCGATGGAATGGGCCTGAGCGCCGCCGCCGCGCAGGCGGCGTTTGCGGCGAGCGCCGGCACGGACCCCCTCTTCGCGGCCGTGGACGGCGCGAACTGCGCCTCCGTCACACCCGCCGATGGGGCCGCCGGTCACACTCTGCTGCTGAACAACGGGCTCATCCGCGTCGGGCTCACCGTCCCCGCCGGTGCCGAATTCACGATTGCGGCCGTGCATGACCCCTACGGGTGCGCGCTGCAAGGCTCCCCCGCGGTCGCGTCGGTGTACCGCCGGCCGTTGCCCACGACGAACCTGCGCTTCTTGAGCGCGGTGATGTTCGACGGCCGGGAAACGCTCCAGCCCCTGAACACCGGCACCACGTTCATGGCGAACCTGAGGGCCGATCTTGCCCACCAGGCGATGGACGCCACGCTCGGACATGCGCAGGCGGCCGTCTCACCGACGACGGCCCAGCTCAATGCCATCGTGGATTTCGAGCTCGCGCTCTTCACCGCGCAACGTGTCGATGACTCGGCGGGCGTGCTCAACGCGCAGGGAGCGGATGGGGGTCCGGAGGACCTCGTAAGCGCGCCCTACTATCCCGGTATCAACGACCCACTCGGCGGCAATCCCACCGGTGCGCCGTTCAACCCAAACGCGTTCACGATCTATGAGCCGTGGAAGACGCTGACGAGCTCGAACCCCTCTACCGCGGCCCGGCAAGCGGTGGCCCGGGGTCAGGTAGTCTTCAATACGCACCCGCTGACCATTACCGGCGTGGCCGGACTCAACGACGCGCTGGGCGTGCCGGCAATTCCCGGGAACTGCACGACGTGCCACGATACGCCGAACGTCGGCAACCACTCGCTCCCGGTGCCGCTCGACATCGGCACCAGTCATCCCGCGGCGTTCGAGTCCGATGCGCAGATTGCGGCGGCGCTCGGCCAGTTGAGCGTGCCGGATTTCCCGATCTTCCAGGTGACGTGCACCTCCGGACCGCTCGTGGGGACGGTGCGCTACACGTCCGATCCCGGGCGGGCACTGATCACGGGGAAGTGCGCCGACGTTGGCCGCATCAAGGGGCCGATCCTCCGCGGGCTGGCGTCCCGGGCGCCGTTCTTCCACAACGGCGCTGCGGCGACCATCTCCCAGGTCGTGGCGTTTTACAACCTGCGGTTTCAGATGGGCCTCAGCGCGCAGGAAACGAGCGATCTCATCACGTTCCTGAAATCGCTCTAGACGGCGGCGATTTTGCCGCGCTGCCTAGCTTTCCTTGCGGTCATACGCCCCGTCCGGACGCAGCACCCATGCCGCCGGCGCGGTCAACTGTTGGGTCAGGATTGTGTCCAACGACCGCCGAGCGGCTCGGTCGAACACGGGCGCCACGACCTCGACGCGGCGGCGCAGATTGCGAGGCCGCCAATCGGCGGACGCAATGTAGTACTCCTCGGCGCCGTCCCCGCCATTGGCGAACTGATAAATGCGCGCGTGCTCGAGAAAACGCCCGAGGATGCTGACGACGCGAATCCGCTCGGACAGGCCCGGCACGCCCGGGCGCAGCGTGCAGATACCGCGCACCACGAGGTCGATGTCGGCACCGGCTTGCGATGCCCGGTACAGTGCCTGGATCACGGTCGAATCGGACAGCGCGTTGAGCTTGGCGCGAATGCGCGCGGGACGGCCGGCGCGCGCATGCGCGGCTTCGCGGTCGATCAGCGCGAGCAAGCGCTTGAGCAAATCGGTGGGGGCGACCATGAGGTGGCGCAGGTTCCCCTGCGGCGCGTGACTCGATCCGGTCAGCTCGTTGAAGAGCGCGTGCACATCCGTTGTGATGCGCGGATCGCTGGTGAATAAACCCACATCGGTGTAGACGGCCGCGGTCTCGGCGTTGTAATTGCCGCTCCCGATCTGGGCATAACGGCGCACGCGTCCATCGGCGGACCGGCGCACGACGAGCGCGAGCTTCGCGTGCGTCTTCAGGCTCACCAGCCCCGTGACGACGTGGATGCCTTCTCGTTCGAGATTCCGAGCCCAGAGGATGTTGCGGGCTTCATCGAAGCGCGCCTTCAACTCGACGATGACCGACACGTCCTTCCCGCTCGCCGCCGCGCGGCGCAGCGCCTCCGCGATGGGCGAGGCATCTCCAGGGCGATAGAGCGTGAGTTTGATCGCCTGCACCTCGGGATCGTCGGCCGCTTCCGCGATGAAGCGTTCCACGCTCGCGGGAAACGAATCGTAGGGGTGATGCACGAGGACGTCATGCTCATCGAGCTGCGCGGCCACCGGCCGATCGGCAGCGAACCGATCGGCGGCAACAAACGGCGGATAATCGGCCAGCCCCACGGCGGTGGCGATCTGATGCAGCCCGCCGAGATCCACCGGACCGTCGGCGCTATAGACGTCGGCGGGACTGAGCGTGCTCTCGCGCTCACTTTCCTCGAACCGCAGCTCCCGTTGCAGCAGATCCCGCAGCGCCGGTGGCGTCGTCGCCTCGAGCTCGATGCGCAGGACCGGGCGTTGCTGCTGCCGGGCCAGCTCTTCTTCGATCGCCTGCAGAAAGTTGGCGGTCGTCGTCTCGTCGAGCTGCAGGTCGCCGCTGCGTGTGAGGCGGATCGCATGCGCGCCGGCGATCTCGCGTCCCGGATACAGCAGGTCGAGGTTGGCGCGGACCACGTCCTCGATCGCAATCCTCCGGCCCGCGGAGACGGCGAGGAATCGCGGCAGCGCAGGAGAAATCTCGACGATGGCGTAGTGCACCGGAGTCGCGGGACGATCGCGCATGGCGACGAGCAACGCGATCCGCCGGTCGCCGACCAGCGGGAACGGGTGACCGGGCGCGCGTGTCAGCGTCTTCGGAGTGACAAACGGCAGGACTTCGTCGGCGCAGCGCGTGCGCATCCCGGCCCGTTCGTCGTCGGTGAGCGCGTCCCAGCGCACGATGCCGAGCGGCGCGGCCAGCGCGTGAAAGGCGCGATACTGGCGCGCGATCAGGGGGTGCAGCCGGACGGCGATCGCATCGAGCGTCTCTTGCGGGCGGAAGCCGCCGCCATGTGCCGCGCGCACGTTCTGGCCTGCGGCGACGAGCTGCTTGAGCGCGCCGATCCGCGTCATGACGAACTGATCGAGATTGGTGGAGAAAATCGCCAGAAACCGCAGGCGCGCCGCGGGCGGCGTGGCGGCGTCCTCGGCGAGCGCGAGGACGCGCCCGTTGAACTCGAGCCACGACAGCTCGGGGTTGAGGAACTGCTCCGGCGTCTCACGCGCGGGATCCTTCGACTCCTCCGAAGGCAACACCGCACGCAGCTCACTCAAGGTGACGCGGCTGGCGCGGGCGACGGCCTCGGGCGCGGCGTCGGGATCTTCGCCCTCGCCGAACGGCGCTCCCGACCACTCGGGCAGGAGGGGCGAGCGCGCCGCGACGGTCAGCGCGGCGAGCGTCCCGGGATCGCGCAGGATGGGCGAGCCGACGCGCGCTACCAGCTCGGCCGGCGCAAACCACTGAAAGCTCCCGGGCGTCGAGTTGCGATGCAGCCGCCGCGCCGTCCATACCTCCAGCGGAACGCGGTCGCCGGTGCGCGGCACGACGCCGAGCAGCCGGAGCTGTCCCTCCCCGCCGCCGACCAGCTCACGCAGCGCCGCACGGCACGCCGCTTCGCCGCTGCCTTTGGCGATCGGCAATCGCAGCTCGGCGCCGGCGCGCGAGAGCCCGATGCGGCCGTGCTCCACCGCGACGAGCGCGACCTCACGCTCGCCCCGCAGCTCGCGCGCGATCGATTCTCCTTCGACGGCGTCCAGCGCCGCCTGCACGCGCGGCAGCGGATCGGTCGCTGCGGGCCGCAGCCGGAAGGCAGCCTCGAGTTCGGCCCCGAAGCGGCGAGCAGCCCCGTGACCCCAGGGCCGTGGCCGCACCGTCAGCTCGAAGAGATGGGCGGTGAGCTCCGCGCGGCGCGCGGTGACGACGTCGGTGACGACGTCGCCCAGCGGCACGAGCAGCCCGCGGAGCCGATATGTTCTCCAGGTTCGCTCGACCTCTCGCTCGACCCACGCGGCGAGCCGGCCCGGGTCCGTGAGCGCGCGCAGGCGCCGCGCGGGCGGTGAGTCTCCCGCGAGCGCGCGCGTGACGTCGAGCTCCTGGAGACGCGATTCGCTGTGGGAGCCGTCCGGCAGCCAGACCCGCAACCACTGCTCGCCGTTCGGAGCGACCCGCAGGCGACAGCGCGCACCGCGCTGGCGCAGATCGCCGGCGCTCGTGTCGAAGTACACGTCGCGAAAGAACAGCGAGCGCGGTGGCCCAAATCGGCGGGTCGAATCGGCGAGAACGCGCCGGAGCGTGTCCTTGTCCGGAGCATCCCAGCGCTGGGTCACGACTCGGTCATCGCGAGGGGGGTACGGAGCGGCAGCCCCGCACGAATTCCCGGTTCAGCAATCCGCGATTGTCGAGCACTTTGTAGAAGTCGTCGAAGTATTCGAGCACATTGCGCACATCGCGTTCCGGGAGATCAGGAACGGCGCGGACGGCGGCGTACATGGAGTCCTTCGCCGCGCGAAACCGGGCGAGGACAGGCGTCAGCACACTGTCGGGCTGGCAGAAACCGCGGTACACGCGTTGGCGCACCGATTGGATTCTCAGCTGCTCGGGCGGCGATGCATAGGGCGCGTTCACCGCCCCGGAGAAATCAAAATCGTACGGCACCGCGAGCACGGGCTTGGGTTCCGCGACCTTTTGGAAGATCGCGATATTGTGGCGCTTCCAGACCGACCAGTCGGTGTTGCCAATCAGATACTGAAACACCGCGACCAGGGTCATGTACGACGGGTCCATCATCGGATCGTACAGGTTGTCCATGGTGAGCGGATCCGCGCCGATTCGCCGGGCCAGTGCGGCGTCGGACTCGATCAGGAAGCCGTAGCGCGTCACGGTGTCGTGGCGCGCTGAATCGACGTAGGTCACGTGCGCGAGCCGCACGCGAAAACTGCTGTCGGTCACGGCGTTGAAGACGCGATACAGCGCGTACTCACGCAGCAGATTGCGCTCGTACAAGCGGTCGTTTTGACAATGCGTGACCAACTTGAGTCGGTCCTCGCCGGCGAACGGCGTCTCCTGGACCTTGTGCGAGGGCAGGTCGAGGCGGATGGGTGGGAACCCGCAGGTCTTCAGGCGGAAGATGCCGCGCGTCCTGAGCTTCACCGGAATGGCGCCCGTGTCGGCGCCGGATCCGTAGCGCAACGTCGCCGGATGTTCCTTGCGTTGCGTGCCTCGGTCGCGCGTCAACGCGTGCAGGTCCCCCTCGAATCGCAGCGTCAGCGGGGTTGGCTCAACGAATAGTCGGGACGGCGCGGGGGCGGGAGCAGGGGCGCCGTTTTGGGCGCTCCCAACGGTGCAGCAGCAGATAAGAAGAAAGCAGCTCAGCCGCATGGGGCGAAGCTACGTCGATACCCGGTTTCGGCCAGCCTCCTTGGCGCGGTACAAGGCTTTGTCCGCCGCCTGCACGACCTGATCGGGCGATGTGTTTCGGTGATTGCGCTCGGCCACGCCGATGCTCACGGTGATCATGATGGCCTGGCGGGTCTTGCGCCCCTTGTCCGTTTTCGGCTTGATCCGCGGCCGGAACCGGCGCCGCATCGTGAACCGGTGGGTCTCCACCATCTCGCGCAGCTCTTCGAGATGGGGCAGGCACTCGTCCTGGCCCTTGCCGGGGAAGACGAGGGCGAACTCCTCTCCACCGTAGCGATAGGCCGTCCCGCCGCCCGGCGCCTGCGCCAGCCGGGCCGCGACCAGCCTGAGGACGTGGTCCCCGGCATCATGGCCGTAGGTGTCGTTGAATCGCTTGAAATGATCGACGTCGACCATCGCGACGGTGAACTGTCCGGAGAGTCGCGGCAGCGCTTCGTTGAGGGCGCGCCGGCCCGGCAGCTCGGTGAGCCCATCGCGGTAGGCCATCAGATACGAGGCTTCGATGACGGCGATGACGAGAATCAGTCCGGCGGACGCGAGCCAGATCTCCCGGCCAGGACCCGCTTCCGGCCACGACAGCGCAGCAAACACCGCGATGAGGGCATAGAAGTATCCGCGCACCGGAGACTGCGGCTCGCGCAGCGATGCCATCGTGAGCAGCACGCCGATCGCGAGGAACGCGAGGAGCGACGGCTGCGGCACGGGCGTCCAGTTGGTGAAGCGCGTGGGAACGACGTGGGTCGTCAGGAACTTGAGGGCCTTCTCCGGGAACGACTGCGCCAGAAAGACGACTATGAGGGCCTGGACTCCGAGCAACACCCAGCGCAGCAGTCCCGCCGGCGTGAGAGTCCCGCGCTCGGGCAGGAGGGCGACGAGCGCGAGGTTGATCGGCAGCAGGAATGTCAGGGCGTGGAGGTAGAAGCGATCCCGCGGGGTGTCGACGCCTCGCAGCAGGAGGTATTCGGTCAGCGCCAGCAGGGCGATCGCGAACACGAGCCGCGAACGGTTGAAGCGCCAGCCGAGCAGCAGGGCCGCGGCGGCGACGGTGAAGGGGAACACGGTCGCGAGGCCCGTGGCGATGCCGCGCAGCGACGGCAGGGTCAACAGCATCGCCGCCGCGGCGAGAATCGGGACTTCGGGCACCAGTTTGGAGAAGATGCGTTTCATCGGGCCAGTAACGGTACGTATCCGAACAGGAAGGTCAACTGCGGGTTCGGCTGGGTTGACCGCATCCGCGCGGACCGGCGATATTCACGCGCCACCCCCGCCCGGGGGCGGGGCGGTATCGTCTAGGGGACTAGGACGGAGCCCTCTCAAGGCTCAAACACGGGTTCGAATCCCGTTACCGCTACTTGCACGCCCCCATCGTCTAACGGCTAGGACACCACTCTTTCA
>QHUE01000259.1 GCA_003221825.1 Gemmatimonadota bacterium | reverse complement strand
CGGTCTCGATCACGCCCTAGCCGACTTGGCCGCGACGTCTACCCCACCGCTCGTCCTCGCCATCACCGGCGCCTCCGGCGCGCCGTACGCCGTGCGCTTGCTCGAGGTGCTGGCGACCAATCATGTGCCGACCTGGTTGCTCGTCTCCGCGCACGGCTGGCGTCTGCTCGCTGAAGAGTGCGGGATCAAGGACGAAGCGGCACTGAAGCAGGCGACGGGCGGCGACTGGGGGTGCGTGCGCCTCTTCAACGACACCGACCGCGGCGCCCAGCCGGCGTCGGGATCGGTAAAAACGCTGGGAATGGTGGTATGCCCGTGCTCGATGGGCACGATGGCGGCGATTGCGCATGGCACCAGCCGGTCGCTGATTGAGCGCGCGGCGGACGTGACGCTCAAGGAGCGCCGCAAGCTCGTCCTGGTCCCCCGCGAGACGCCTCTCTCGCTCGTGCATCTGCGCAACATGGCGCTCGCGGTTGAAGCGGGCGCGGTCGTGCTGCCGGCGGCACCGGGCTTCTATCAGCGACCCAAGGAAGTCGGCCAGCTCGTCGACTTCATCGTGCAACGCATCGTCGACCAGCTTGGGCTGGAGATCAAGTTGGTCCAGCCGTGGCAAGGCTGAGATGGACGTCCGGGAGCTGCTGTCGCGCGATGTGACGCCGGAGTTGTACCGCGAGATCCGCGAGCTGTGGAAGGCGCATTCGATTGCCGAAGACAAGCGCGACATCGCCGGGCTCATTGCGACGCTGACGCCGGACTGCGTCTACGAGGTTCTCCCCGACGGCGGCCGCTGGGAGGGTCACGCCGGCGCGACCCGTTTCTATATGGAATTGCTGACGGCGTTTCCCGACATCCATTTCGATCTGCAGACCATCGTCATCGGGCCCCAGGGCGTGTGCGAAGAGGCCCGTGTGACCGGCACGCACAAGGGGAAGTGGCTCGAGCGCGCGCCGACCGGCGAGCACGTCACGTTTCGTGTGGTAATTTTCTTTCCATGGGATGCCACCAAACGCAGGTTCGCCGGCGAGCGTGTGTTCGCGCTGCCCTGAGTCTCCTCGTCGCCAGCCTCGCGCTGGTTTCGATCGCCACCGCCCAGGACACCACACACTACACCCACGCCGACACGCTGCGCGGCTCCAATGGCCCCGCGCGCACCTGGTGGGACGTGCAGTTCTACGATCTGCACACACGCGTGAACCCGCGCGATTCCAGCATCGCCGGATGGAACGGCATCACCTACCGGGTGCTGCAGCCCGCGCGCGAGATGCAGATCGATCTGCAAATGCCGCTGGTCGTCGACAGCATCGCGCAGGACCGCCGCAACCTCAACTACCGGCGTGACGGCAATGCATTCTTCGTCGCGCTGACGGCGCCGCAGCGCGCCGGCACGACGCGGACGATCACGGTGTGGTACCACGGCAAGCCGCGCGTGGGCCGGCGGCTGCCCTGGGACGGCGGGTTCACGTTCCCAACCGACAGTCTCGGCCGCCAATGGATTGCTACGGCGAATGAGGGGCTCGGCGCCAGCGTCTGGTGGCCCACCAAGGACTATCTGGCCGACGAGCCGGACAGCCAGCGGATCGCGATCACCGTTCCCGATCCGCTGATCGACGTGTCGAATGGGCGGCTGCGGAGCACGACCAAAAACCGCGATGGCACGACGACGTACGAATGGTTCGTCACAAGCCCGATCAACAATTACGACGTGACGATCAATGCCGGTCAGTACACGCATTTCAGTGACACCCTCGATGGCGAGGCGGGACGGCTGTCACTCGACTTCTGGCCGCTCGACTACCACGCCGACACGGCCCGCCGCCAGTTCCAGCAGGTGATCCCGATGCTGCGCTGCTTCGAGCATTGGTTCGGGCCGTACCCCTGGTATGCCGATGGCTACAAGCTGATCGAGACCCCCCACCTCGGCATGGAGCATCAGAGCGGCGTCGCCTACGGCAACCACTTCCTCAATGGCTACCTCGGCCGCGACCTGTCCGGCACGGGGCTCGGCCTGCAGTGGGATTTCATCATCGTGCACGAAAGCGCGCACGAGTGGTTCGGGAACAACATCTCGGCGCAGGACCACGCCGACATGTGGGTGCACGAGAGCTTCGCCAATTACGCCGAGGGCATCTACACCGAGTGCCGCATGGGAAAGAGCGCGGGCGCGGCGTACATGATCGGCGCACGCGCCGGCGTGCGGAACGACCGGCCCGTCGTTCCGGTCTTTGGGTTGAACGCGCAGGGCTCGGGCGACATGTATCCCAAGGGCGGGAACATGTTACACACGATTCGGGCCATCATCGACGATGATGCAAAGTGGCGCGACATCCTGCGCGGGCTCAACAAGACCTTCTACCATCAGACCGTCACCGGCAACCAGGTCCAGGAGTACATCAGCCGCGAGGCAGGGGTCGACCTCGGCAAAGTGTTCGCGCAGTACCTCACCACGACCAAAATCCCGGTGTTCGAGTACCGGGTGCAGGGCACCACGCTCTCCTACCACTGGGCGAACGTCGTTCCCGGGTTCGATATGCCGGTCCGCGTGAACATTCCCGGGTTAGGCACGCGGCTGCTGCGGCCGACGGAGGCGTGGCAGACGCTGGAAGCGTCACCGCGGGCAGGGGAGCTGAGCGTCGACGAGAACTTCTACGTGACGGCGTCGCAAGCGCCGTGAGACTCGGCATTATCTCGGATACGCACGGCATGCTGCGGCCCCAGGTGTTCGAGATCTTCCGAGAAGTCGATCATATCCTGCACGGGGGCGACGTAGGTCGGAGCGACCTCTTGATCGAGCTCCGCGCCCTGGCGCCGGTGACGGCGGTGTACGGCAACAGCGACGGCTTCGACCTGCGCTCCCAGCTTCCCCAGGTCGCCGAAATCGAGCTCGATGGTTTTCCGATCGTGGTGACCCACGGCGACCAGTTCGGCAGCCCCAATCCCTCCAAGCTGCACGAAGCGTTCCCCGATGCCGAGATCATCATCTTCGGCCATAGTCATCGGCCGCTGCTCGAGCTGGTTGATAAGACGGTGACCGTGATGAATCCGGGCGGGGCGGGTGCACCGCGTTTTGGGATTCCGCCGAGCGTCGGGATTCTGGAGCTCGAGGCGGGGATTCCGCCGCGCGGGAGGATTGTAGCCCTTCGGTGAGAGTCGGCGTCTTGCTCTTGCTCGCGCCCGCTCTTGGGTGCGCCAGCCATGCGGCCCGTCCTCCTGCTCGGGGTCCGGCCCCGAGTCCCGCTGGGCGGGAGTCACCGTCCCCCGCAGCGTCGAGTGCGCTGGATGACATGCTGCGCGGCGATCTGGCCGCAGACCACGCGTTCGCGTGGTCCGCAGGACGGCCGCTCGCCTGGCGCGACTTCCAGGGGTCCCCGCCCTCGGAGGGCTCGGAGGGTGCGAAGACGTCCTACACGCTGTACTCCGGCTGGAAATGCCGAGGGGATGTGTTCGAGTTTCGGGTGATCGCCGGATTCCGGCCGCGGCAGTCCTGGGTCAAGGCGATCGTCCTGAACGACAGCATGCAACGCCGGACTATCCTCCGCCACGAACAGACGCATTTCGATCTGGCGGAGGTGCACGCCCGCAGGATGCGGCGGGCATTCGCGGATCTGGCTCGCCCCTGCGCAAAGACCGATGCGGAGCTGCGTGCCCTGGTGCAGCGGCTCGCCCAGGAGGAGAAAGCGGAGCAACGCCATTCGTCAATCCACCGTTACGCCAATGCTGCGCCGCCTCTGGGCGGGGCCGGGCCTGCTGTGCCGGTTCGCGCCGATTGTCGACGCGCGTGGGCGTATTGCGTCCGGCATCGCCGGCGCCGGTGGAGGTGGAGGAGCACCCTAGAAGTCGATCGGATCGTATCTGTGCCGTGATCCGGCCTTCCGGGTGCTTCATGGACCTGGGGGGCCGTTCTGTTAGGCGTTCCCCCTCTCCTGAGGGAGAGGGGGACAGGGGGTGAGGAGATCACGGACATGAGCACGCAGCAACAACTCGACGACCACATCATCGCGCGCTATACGGCCCAGCCGTCCCGGCTCCCCGCGGAGCTGCGGCGGCAGATCGAGCACGCCTGGCAGGGCGCGCCCGTGCAGCTGTACGCGCTCGCCGACCTCGATCAGGGCCTGCGGCTCACCGAAGCATGGTTAGCGCTGGGCCCGCGGCACATCGCCGTGGCGCAGCGCCACAGCCAGGGCTGGGAGGTTCGCACCGTGGAGCGGTCGCGCATCGAGGCGGTGCGCGAGGCGCCGGGATTATCGGCCAACACGCTGACGATCCTGGGCGCACCGGGCGATCCGGCGCTGGCCTTGCTGCGCTACACGCATCGGCAGCGGCGCGCGTTCGAGAACATCCGCTTCGTGCTCGAGGAGCAGGTCCAGGGCCACGCGCGCGAGCTGGTGGACGGCGACGCCGATCGCCTGTACGCCGAGAGCGTTGCACGGCCGATTCGCGACGCGCAGGCGCTCGTGTCGGGCCGGCAGACGGCCGTCATCCGGCGCTTGCTGGGCTATCTGAAGCCCTATCGCCGCGACCTGACGCTCGGCATGGCAGCGGCCACGGTCATCACGCTGGTCAGCCTGATCCCGCCGTATCTCGCGGGCTATCTGATCGACCGCGTGGTGCGCCCGGCCCAGGCGGGCACGTTGTCGCTCGGGCGCGCGGGAACGATTGGGGCGCTCGCCGTGGCGGCGATGGCGGCGGTGTACCTCGTCAAGCAGGCCGCGGCGTATGTCCGCTTGCGGTTGATGGCGATTCTTGGCGAATGGGTTGCCCGGGATCTGCGCGATCAACTGTACGAGCACATCCAGCGGCTCAGCCTGGCCTTTTTCTCGCGCAAACGGACCGGCAGTCTGATCACCCGGGTGTCCGCCGATACCGACCGGCTCTGGGAGTTCCTGGCGTTTGGGATCGTCGATGTATCACTCTCGCTGGTGCAGCTCCTGGGACTGGGAACGGTACTACTCTCGCTCGACTGGAGGCTTGGTCTGGTGATGACCTTGCCGATCCCGGTGTTTTGCTGGGTGATCTACCGGCACGGCGAAAACATCAGCCGGTTGTTCATACGGGCGTGGCGCAAGTGGTCGCGCGTGACGGACGTGCTGTCGGACACCATCCCCGGAATCCGGGTGGTGAAGGCGTTCAACCAGGAAGACCGGGAAATCGCGCGCTTCGGAGAGCGCAACGCGGACGTGACGGCGGAGTTCAACCGGATTCACGCGTCGTGGACGACGTTCTGGCCGCTGCTCGTCCTCGGCGTGCACGCGATGACGATTACGGTCTGGATATTCGCGGTGCCGCGGCTGTTGGGCACGGGAGCGCATCTGCCGGTAGGAACGTTCGTCTCGTTCCTGCTCTACACGACGATGTTCCTGGCGCCGATCGACGTGATCGGGCAGATGGCGCGCACGATCAACCGGGCGACGACGTCGGCGCACCGCGTGTTCGAGGTGCTCGACACGGAGCCGGAGATTCGCGAAGTGGCGGAGCCGGTACG
>QHUE01000258.1 GCA_003221825.1 Gemmatimonadota bacterium | reverse complement strand
GTGTCCTGATCGAATGGGCCCGGTGAGCTGCGCTTAGGAGGGCGCATGAAGCGTTTCTGTCTGCTGCTGGGTGCGGCGCTGACAATGGCGGAGTGCGGCGGTGAGAGCGCTCCTTCTTCGATTACCTCGGTCGTGATCAGCGGCGATTCAACGGTTGGGCTCAACGGCACGCTGCAGCTGACGGCCACGGCCCTCGCGGGGAACGTTCCGATCGCGACCGGCCTGACGTACATATGGATTTCTTCCGACACCATGAAGCTTCGCGTCTCGCAAACGGGGCTGGTGAGCGGCGTGGGGCTGGGCAGCGCCAGCATTACGGTCACTGCCGTGCCGCTGATCAGCCCGGGGGTCTCGAGCGCCCCACTTTTCATTCGTACGCGCATCGCCAAGATCGTCTTCCAGCCATTCGACATCGTCTTGGCCTCGCTCCACGACACCGTTATCGTGACCGCCGATGCGCGTGATGCGCAGAACGGATCTGTGCCCGGGATCACGATATCGTGGCTGTCGCGCACGCCCGGGATCGTGACCGTGGCTGACAGCGGCACCCATAAAGCGATGGTCACCGCGGTAGCCAGCGGCACCGGTCGGGTCGTGGCCACCGGCGACGGCGTGTCCGACTCCGTGACAGCCTCCGTAGAGCTGGTCGCGGCGAGCGTCTCGATCATTCCCAGCTCGTTCCCCGTGTTGACGGCGTTCGGCCGTACCGTACTGGCGACCTGTGTCGCGATCGATTCGGCGGGCGACACGATTCCGAACCACTTATGCAACTGGAGCGTGCTGGCGCCGGGCGTTGTCTCGGTGAATCCGGTGACAGCACACACGACGACTGTGACAGCCGTGGGGAATGGCACGACCACGATTCAGGCCCAGGCGGCCCCAGGCGTGCTCGCCTCCAGCCCGATCACGGTGAATCAGATTCCGAAGACTGTGCGGATCTCTCCCGCGAATTTCGGCACACCCGATGTGACGATGACGACCAATCAATCGGCCCCGTTCTTCGCGACGGTCCTCGATTCCCTCGACCATCCGGCACTCGAGGACAGCGTCACCTGGACGTCGAGCGATTCCGCGCGCGCCAGTCCCGCCGCGACGGCAACACTCGATTCGACGGTGATTACGACGTTCGCAGTCACGGGAGGGGCGACGATCACGGCGACCGCGGGCCCCGCGTCCGGGAGGCGCGTGGTAAACGTCAGCGCGTCGCCGATCAGCTTTGCGGCGGACGTGCAGAACATTTTCAACACCAGCTCGCCTGCCTGCGTCAGCTGCCATCCCTCCGCCGCGGGCATGAACCTCACGGCTGGATCGTCATACAACAGCATCGTGAATCAGGACGCGTCGGAGGTGCCGGCGATGAAACGGGTGCGCCCGTTCATGCCGGATTCCTCCTACCTGGTGCACAAGATTCAGGGAACCCAAACGACCGTCGGCGGCAGCGGCGCGCGCATGCCGCTCGGTTGCAGCGGCAACGGCTGCCTGTCTGACGTGACCATCAACATCATTCGGAACTGGATTCTACAGGGGGCGCTGAATAACTGAGTGGTGCTGGCTTCGCCCGTTCAATAAATAGAGGACCAGGAACACCGCCGTCGCAGCGCTTACGCCGAACTTCCACATGGCGGGCGCCGCCGCAACTCGAGCACGCCATGCCCCAGGACGAACGTCAGGAGGTAGGTCAGCGCCTGGTAGTTCTGAAACAGTCCGAGTACGAGTCCCAGGAGCAGGCCGTTGGTGAACAAGAGCCAGGCCGTGAGCAATCCGCCCGTCACGCCCCCGACGAACGTGCCGAAGGAGACGGTGATGTTGTTCGTGATGATCCACGCCGCCGCTTGCGGCCGGTATTCCTGCTCCGTCTCCGCGTAACCGCTGCCCTCCGCCTGGTTCTCTGCGGCCGCCTCGGCGCGCGCCACCATGCCCGGCGGCAACAACTCGTCCGCCAGCGCGGGCCGCTCGCGAATCATCACGTAGCCGACAGCGGCGGGAACCGAGAACAGCAGGAACGCGAGCAGCACGTACCGCCACGACTGCACCACCGCCGCGGGGAAGTCGCGCAGGATGTAGTGGGGCAGTGGCGTCCGCTCCTTGCCGCGTGCGCGGTACAGCGCGTTGTGCCCCGCCGTCACGACTCGCTCGAGATAGTCGATCACGCGGGGGTCGACCTGGTAGGTGCGGGCCCGCGCAAGGTCGGCGGCCACCTCGCGGTACTGTGCGGCGAAGGCCGGAATCTCTCCCGGCGCCAGCGCCCCGACGCCCAAGCGCTCCATGCGCAGCGCCGTCGTGCGAAACGCCTCCCACGCCTCCCGTTTCTTCTGGACGAACCGCTCGGCGGGAACGGTGATGCGGCCGGCAGCGCCCGCCTTGGCCCGCGGGGCAAATCGGCTGCGCCGCTTGCGCTGCTCCTCGGCAAACACCGTGACGAGATAGGCCTGCCCGTCCGCCGTCCGTCGTGGGATGCGCTGCTCGAAGCGACGGACGAGATCGGTGGTGATGCGCACCTGCACCTCCGGCGTCAGGTCGTTGACCCGTCCGAGGAAGCGATCGAGCAAGCGAAACTCGTCTTCCGACAACTCGGGCGGACCGGTCTCGATGGGTTCGGCCGTCTCCTCCGTGGCCGGCGCCGCCGCACCCAGCGTCCAGTCGGTGGGGTGATCGCGGACGACGATCGTTCCCGCCGCCATGTCCCCGGGACGCTTGTTGCTCCGGTGCAGGAAGATGGAGATCAGTGCCGGCGCGAAGGGAATCGGGAGGTAGCTGTCGATCAAGCGAACGAGATTCCGAACCACTGCCGCCCGCGGCGTGATGGAGTGGCCGGTGTCCATCACGACGCGGACGCCGAGTGCCTGTTTACCGGGTGTCCGCCCGCCGTTGAGCGCCTCAAAGAGGGTGAAATAGCCCCACAGGAAGCAGAACGTCAGGAGAATCATCACGGCGCTGAGCCAGCTTCTCGCCATGCCTTTGGGTAGCAGATCGCCAAGAATGGCCACCGCGCCGAGCCAGAGGAGGAGCAGGCTAAGCGCCAGGAGCAGCAGGTCGATCAGTCCCGCCGCCAGCCGCGACCCGACCCCGGCCAGCTCGAACTGGACGTCGACGTGCTCCGGCGTTTCGACGCCGTGATGCTGCCGTAGATCGAGGTCTCGCGCGGAAGCCGGCATGTCCTCATTTTACCGCGTGTCCCCTCGCGGAGCGACCCATCAACACCAACATCAGGCCCATGCGGCTGGGCGAAATTCTCGACGGAAGCTTCAACATCTACCGGCGTCACTTCGGCCTGTTCATGCGGCTGAGCCTGATCCTGGTGTGGCTTCCGACTGCTGCCGGCATCTACCTGAACCTGCGGTTCAGCAAGACTCCGTTCGAAGCCCTCAGCTTCTTCCAGGAGCACGTGGCAGGCAGCATCGGCATGTTCCTGTTGTTTGTCGTCGTCTGGGCCGCGTGCAGCTTGCTGCTGAAGGCCGGTACGATTCGGATCATCTCGGACTCCTACCTGGGCCAGGAGCCGGAGCTGGGCGCGTCGCTGCGCTTCGGCGTCGACAAGATCGTTCCGCTGCTGCTGGTGACATTCAGCAAGGGGCTGCTGATCATCCTGCTGTACATCGTCAGCGCAGTCGGCGTGGGGGCGTTGTATTTCATGGGGAAGCTTCTGGGGATGGGCGGCCTCATGATCTTCATCGGGGTCGTCGGCGCATTCTGGTTCCTGGCGTGGGTCCTCTGTGCGTACGCGACCACGACGCCCATCGTGGTGCTCGAGGACCTGTCCAGCTCGTTCGATGCATTCAGCCGCTCCTGGGAGCTGACGCGCGGCGCGCGCCTGAAGGTGTTCGGCACCGTGGTCGTCACGTGGCTGATTTCCGCGTTTCTGCCGCAGCTCGTCATCGGTGGCATAAGCGAGGTGTTGGGCGTCGCGGGCAACGACGCGTTGCAGCCGTTCTTCGTCGTGGTCGCGTCGCTCCTGGGCATCGTGCTGGCGCCGATTCTGCCGTGCGCGCTCACGCTGTTGTACTACGACCTGCGCGTGCGGCGTGAAGCCTTCGACCTCCAGGTCCTGAGCGAGCAGTTGGGGACGGGGATGACGGAGACACGCTGACGGGCTCCTGGCTGTTCCTGCTGCAAGCGTCGTCCGGACCTGCGCCTATCCCGCCTGACTCACTGCGGCGCGTGATCGGGCAGGTCTTCGCGCGCCCCGAGTTTCAGTGGGTCGAGCGCCGGCGCGTCCTCGCGTGGCTGGCCCGCCAGTGGCAGAACCTCATCGACTGGCTCAATCGCCAGGCGGGGCAGCATCCGATCGGGTTCGACATCGGCCTGGCCATCGTGGTGGTCGCGCTCGTCTTTCTCATGGTCCATATCGGCTACGTCGTGTGGCGGATCGTTCGCCCCGGCGTGCGGTCGCCCGACGGAAAAGCGGCGCCCGGGTCGGCTGCGATCCTGGACGCGGCGGGCCATCTCGCTATCGCGGCACAGCTCGCGCGCGGCGGCCGCTACCCCGAAGCCCTCGGCCACCGCTTCCTGGCGCTCGTCCTCGAGCTGGACCAGCGGAAAGCGCTGCGCTTTCACGCGTCGAAGACACCGGCGGAGTACGTCTGGGAAGCCCGGCTGACCGACCGAGGGCGCGCGACATTGGCCGACCTCGTCGCGCAGCTGTACCGCCACCTCTTCGCGGCCGTGCCGTGCGATGCCGGCGAATACGAGATGTTCGGCGCCGCCGCGCAGGAGCTCGTCCGGGGCCACTATGTCGTACCGGCTTGAAATCGCCGCGGCCGTCCTCCTGGCTGGCGCCATCGCTGTTGCGATCAGGGCCGCAAATCGGAAACCACGCGAGCCCGAGCTCGATTTTCGCACGTCGACCTACCTCACCGGCCCCGGCGGTAGCAAGGCACTGCATGAAATCCTCGTGAGTCTCGGCCGTCTGTCCGAGCGGCGCCGAACGTCACTTGCGACACTCGCCACCGAACGCGCGCATCGGCCGGCCGTTCTCGTGCTGCTCGATCCGGTCATCGATCTTGACGACGCCGAGCTGCAGCAGGTCGTGCGCTACGTACGCGCGGGAGGAGCGGTGGTGGCGGCGGGGGATGGCGCCGGCGTCACGTCGTGCGCGGGATGGCGCACACAGCCGGGCGGGCTTGGCGTCCGCGACAGCATCGGCGTCCGCGCGCTAGAGATGGATGTGCGGCTGCCCGCCACCCAGCGCGTGTTGACGGCAAATCCGTGGAAAGCCGATACGACGTCGCAGGCGCCGCTCGAGCGCCTGAAGAAGGGTGGCGGCGAGGACGACGAGTCCCGGCCCGGCATCTGCAGCACGCTGGCGCCGTTCGCCGTCGACACGGTCGTCGTGGCGTTGAACAATCGCCCGGCGATCCTGCGGCTACGATATCGCGGCGGCGGCACCATTACCCTCGCCGCCGATCGTCAATGGTTCACGAACCGCGCCTGGCGGGATACCAACCTCCCGGTCGCACTCCTGCCACTGCTCACGCCGCGGCCCCAGCGACCGGGGCGCGTGGCGTGGGACGAGTATCACCAGGGGTTCGGGTCGGGCAGCCAGGCATCGTTC
>QHUE01000230.1 GCA_003221825.1 Gemmatimonadota bacterium | reverse complement strand
GCCGTCACGATCAAAGTCACCGACCGCGTACACGGGATTGAGCTCGGACGACAGCATGAGTCCGGCTGTTCGCACAGCGCTGTCTGCCCAGAGCGGAATACCTCCGAACGTGCTTCGGGAAAGCTGAGCACTCGCGGGAAAGGCTTGAAGTATGAGAACTGCCGGAAGGAAGAGTTTGGTGCTCATAGCAGTCATACGTGCGCCTGGCGCAGCTCGTTTAAGCACCAACCCGTCGCCGGGCGGGAAGCACTCGCGAAGGTCGCGGCCCTACCGGCGCGCCCTGGACTCCAGCGCGGCGCGCGGTAAGGCACACGGAAGGCACAGAAGGCAGTGGAGGCGCGGGGAATCGAACCCCGGTCCGAGCATGACTCCGATACCGCTCCTACGTGCGTAGACAAGGCTTTGTGGTCTCGCTACCTCGGCGCCTCGTCAGCCCTGGTAGCAACAAGCCTCTGAAGTCTCTTGCGGCACTCGTTGAGGCCCCAAGCGCCGCCAGCCCGACTTTGCGATACGTGAGCGCCGCCTCAGGCGGGCTGCCACTCACGCAGGTGCGTGAAGCCGAAGCTTACGCAGCCAGAGCCAGTTCAGAATTGGCTTGTGTATAGTCCCAGTTGATTTACCAGGTGACTGAGAACCTGGGCACGCAACAGTACCCTCACCAAACCCGTCGAAGCCTGTCGCCCCCCAAACAACGGAGCGGGGTGAAGCTTAGTGACCTGCGGTCGCCTTTTCAACCCGATTGCGCCCCGCCTGCTTGGCCCGATAGAGCGCCGCATCGGCCGCCGCGGGCAAGTTCAACACGTCGCCCACGAGCTCGGGGCACGACGCGATGCCACACGACGTGGTCAACGGATAGACCGAGCCGCTCCACCGCAGCGGCTTCTCCGCCACCGAGCGGCGAATGCGCTCCGCCACTTCCATCCCTTCCCGCAAGGGCGTGCGCGGCGCCACTTCCCGATGCCCGGCCCGCCGTGGCGAGGGTGCGCTCGAATTCGCGGCGATTCCGCAGACCCGTCAACGGATCCACGACGGCGCGGCGCTCGGCGTCGTGCACCGCCCGCGCCGCCGCGATCCGAGGGCCGACGTCCGCAAGCAAGGGGCTCAGGTCGTCGAGCAGCGGCGCGTCGGCGTCCAGGGGCGGTCCCAGCAAGACGAACGCGCCGATGACAATCGACCCGTCGAGCAACGGATAGGCGGTGCCGGCGCGCTCGCTGCGGCGTCGTTCGGGGACGCCAGAACCGAACACGTCCTCACTGCCCCGAGTCGCGACGGGAATTCCGGACGCGATCGCCCGGGCGACCGGGGAATCGGGGGCAAGCTGGACGCCGGCAAGGCGGCGATCGGCCGCCTTCGACACCGCAATGATGCGAGGCTGATCCTCCGTCGCCACGACCAGCGCCACGGCGCGATGCGTGATCTGCTCGCCGAGCTCGACCGAAGCGCGCGCCATGCCCTCGAGCGTCACGGCGCCGGCCAGCACTCGCGCCACCCGGCCGGCCACAATCCGCGCGCGAGGAATGCTGGTTTGCTCTTCGGCCAATCGCATGCCGGCGACAAAGCGCCGCAACGCGCCGGCGACGACATCGATCAGCATCTCGGTGTGGGCGGAGCCCTCGAACACGAGGCCGGCCGCGTAGGGAAAGTCGCCGACGGCGACATACGTGGCCTCGGGGTCGCGGACGATATGCAGACGCCCATCCACCGACGCGAGCTGCACGAGGGCGGCACCCCGCCGCCGCTCTTCGACCCCGATGTGCGCCGACAGCGCGGGCGGCACGTCGAACGGACCATCATCCCCGACTGCCCATCCGACGCTCGCCCCGTACGCCTGCCGCAACAAATCGAGCACTTCGCTCAAGGCCAGAGGCGGCGGCCCGCGACGACGGAGCCGCCCCGGCCGCCAGCGAATCGTCCACCCGAGCGCCGCCGCCGCCGCGCCCAACGCGGCGATGACGGCCCAGAGGGCCCCGCGCCAGGCACCGACCGCAACGGCGGAGATCCCCACGAGCTGCAGCGCGAGGGCGATCCAGCGCCGCACTTGGGCGCGTTTACGAATGATTGATGCGGCTCGCGGCGGCCGCGGCGCCAAACCCGTTGTCGATGTTGACCACGGTGACGCCGGACGCGCAGGAATTCAGCATGGCGAGAAGTGCGGCCAGCCCGCCGAACGACGCACCATAGCCGACGCTGGTCGGGACGGCGATGACCGGAACTTTGACGAGCCCGCCCACGACGCTGGGGAGGGCGCCTTCCATCCCGGCGACGACGATGATGACGCTCGCCGAGCGCAGCACGTCAGTCTGGGTGAGCAGGCGATGAATTCCCGCGACGCCGACGTCGGTGAGGCGCTCGACGCGATTCTTGAGCGCCCGCGCGCTGACGGCAGCTTCTTCCGCGACGGCCAAATCGCTCGTACCGGCAGTGCAAACGAGCACGGTGCCTCGACCGGTGGGCGCCGGCTCGGGGTCCGGCGGCAGGTACGCCGTCCTGCCGAGCTCATTGATCTCCACGCGGGGAAAGCGCGCAACGAGAGCCTGCGCCTGCGCGCTGTCGGCGCGGGTCGCCAGGAAACTGCCGCCCGCCACCTCGAGCCGCTCGGCGATGGCCACGACCTGGCCGACCGTCTTGCCCGGACAAAAGATCACCTCCTGATGCCCCTGGGTGATGGGCCGGAGATGATCGATCGTCGCGAACGGCAGCAGCCGCGCATGCTCGAGCGCGGTGCGGAAGCGCTCCTCGGGCGTCGGATCAGGACGTTTCGTCCGGCCGTCGAGCAGGTCGCGCGCCTGGGCGAACAGCCAGGGATTCCCGAAGGAGCCCCGTGCGATCATGACGCCGGCGCAGTGCGTATGAGCACGAATCCCCACGACGTCCTCGGGCGCCCGGATGTCGCCGTTGCCGATGACGGGAATCGTGAGGGCCCGAGCGACGGCGGCAATCTCGTCCCAGTTCGCCGCGCCCTGATACATCTGGGTGCGGGTCCGCGGATGCAGCGTCAGCGCCTGGGCGCCGGCATCCTGGCAGCGGAGCGCGATCTCCACGGGGTCGCGCTGCGTCTCATCCCAGCCGCTGCGGATCTTCACGGTCACCGGGAGACGGGTCGCGTCTCGAACCGCCTGAATGATGCCGCGGACCAGGCCCATGTCCTTGAGGCAGCCGGAGCCGCCGTTGTTCCGGACGACCTTCTTGACCGGACACCCAAAGTTGATGTCCACGAAGTCCGGCTCGAACAGCTCGGTGACCAGGGCGGCCGCCGTCGCCATGACGCCCGAGTCGGCGCCATAGATCTGGATGCCGATCGGCCGTTCGACCTCCTCAAACCGCATCTCGGCGAGCACCCGCTCGATCCCGAGCGAGATCCCGACCGAGGAAATGAACTCGGATACGACGACGTCGGCCCCGTAGCGGCGGCAAATCTGCCGGAATGGGGATTCCGACACCCCCGCCATAGGCGCGAGCAAGAGCGGGAAGCCGTGCTTGACGGGATACGGGAAGTCCATGCGGTGGAACGTAATAGCGCGTTGCGCACGGAGCAACCAAGATTTACCTTTCGCGCGCGAATGCGCCTGCGCGAATTCTTCTCCGAAGATGCGATCACGCTCGAGCTCCAGAGCACCTCGAAGGACGCGGTGCTGAAAGAGCTGGTCGGGCTGCTCAAGCTCGACGAAAAGGCGCAGGCGATGCTGTTCAAGATGCTGAAGCGCCGGGAGACGCTCGGGTCGACCGGCATCGGACAGCATATCTCGATTCCCCACTGCCGGTCGCTTGTGGTCACGCGGCTCCGGTGCGCGTTCGGTCGCAGCGCCAAGGGGATCGACTTCAAGGCGATCGACGATCAGCCCGTCAACGACTTCTTCCTGATCGTCGCGCCACCATTGGAAGTGTCCAACCAATATCTGCCGGTGTTGGGGAAGATTGCGCAGTTCGCCAAGGAGTCGGATGTGCCGGCGCGGCTCGCCAAGCTCAAGACGCCCGCCGAGTTTCTCGCGCTCCTCGAGGAAAAGAACATCTAGCGAGCCGTGTCGCCGGCCGCCTGAAGGGCTTCGCGTAGCGCCGCACGCGCCGGCTCGAACGCGCTGTCGACGGCAACCGCGGCTTGCAGTTGTCGGATCGCCGGCTGCCAGAGCTTGGCTCGGATGTAGAAGCGGCCGAGATCGTACCGGGGACCGGCGGCATTGGGCGCGAAGGCGATAGACTTGAGCAACAGCTGCTCCCCACTGCCCCACCGCCCCGCGGCAAATTCGTCATTCCCTTCGAGCCAGAGCGTCCGGTAGGAACGCGGCGCGTCGCGTTTGAGCGCCTGGTAATGCGTTTCATCATCGTGCCACGCCGGCACGCGGGCGATGCTGCGCGCTGCGCTCAGGGCCACAACGACCCCGACGACCGCTGTCCGGACCCGCGGGGACCACGGAGCCCACGCGGCCAGCGACGCGAGCGCGAACACGACCCCGAACGATGGCAGGTACAGCGTCCGCTCGGCGACCAGGAACTCGGTCGGCACGACGATGTTCGCCACGGGCGATATCGTGATGACGAGCCACGCGAGGCCGATCGCGATTCCGGGGACGGTGCGCCTCGTGCGCCACGCTGCGTAGCCCACGATCCCCCACACCAGGACGGCGGCGACGTGACCGAATGTCATGCCGCTCACGACCGTCAGCTCACCCGGCGAATAGTCAGCGGAGAGATGCGCGGGAACCAGCAACAGACGCCACCACTGCAGCGAGATCGGCACCATGGCCGAGGTGCGCCGCAGCATTCCCACCCCCTCCAGTCCCACCGCGAGTCCGCCCGCGAAGAAGACCGCGTGGGTATTCACCAGCGCGTACACGACGAAATAGGCCACGATCGGTACCGTCGCCGCCACCGCGGGTCGCCACGCGCTGCGCCAATCGATCCCGCGGGCGATGTACACGAGGAACACCGTCGCCGGCAGCGTGGCCGCGATCTCCTTTGAGACAATCGCAAACGCGGCGCCGGCGGCGACCCCGAGCAGGTACACCCGGCGGTGCTCCGCGCGCAGCGCGCACAGCAGTGCCGCGGCGTAACCAGCCGCCGCCATCATCTCCGCCCGCCCCACGACGTTCGCGACGGCCTCTACGTGCACCGGGTGCACGGCGAACAGCAGCCCGGCGATGAGGCCCACGAGCGGCCCGCCCAGCTCGCACGCGAGCAGCGCAAACAAGGCCGTGGCGATGGCGGCCCACACGACGTTGGTCGCGTGAAACCAGTGCGGGCTTTCCGAAACGCGATAATCGAGCGCGAAAGAGATCAGCACCGCCGGCCGCCACATCGATCCTCCGAACGTGACCGGCCAGTAGGGTTCCGCGAGCACAGCACCCACCGACGGCGGATGCTGCAGCACCGTCCGCCCGGCGACGACCCAGCGATCGTCGGCGACGAACTCATTGCGGATTGAGGGCGCCGCGACCGCCGCGGCGAGGAGGGCCGAAAAGAGAACCGCGTGCCGGGTCGTTACTCCCACTCAATCGTCGCCGGGGGTTTCGAGCTGACGTCGTACGCGACGCGATTTACGCCGCGCACTTCGTTGATGATGCGGTTGGAAATCCGGCCCAGAACGTCGTGCGGAAACGGGAACCAATCGGCGGTCATGCCGTCACGGCTCGTGACCGCGCGGAGCGCGACGACGTGGTCGTAGGTGCGCCCGTCACCCATCACGCCGACCGACTTGATGGGAAGGAGTACGGCGAACGCTTGCCAGATCTGGTCGTACAACCCCGCCGCGCGGATCTCCTCCAGGTAAATCGCATCGACCCGCCGCAACAGATCGAGCCGCTCTTCATTGACGGGACCGAGGACGCGGATGGCGAGCCCGGGACCCGGGAACGGGTGTCGTCCCACGATTGCGTCGGGCAACCCGAGCTCGCGGCCCACCTGGCGCACCTCGTCCTTGAACAGCTCACGCAGCGGCTCGATCAGCTGCCACGGCAGGTTGGGACGCAGCCCGCCGACATTGTGATGCGTCTTGATCGTCGCCGATGGGCCGCCCTTGGGTGACGACGACTCGATGACGTCGGGATACAGCGTCCCCTGCACGAGGAAGCCGACATCACCCTGGACGTGGGCAGCTGCGTCCTCGAACACGTCGATGAACGTATGGCCGATGCGCCGCCGCTTTTCCTCGGGGTCCTCGATGCCCTTGAGCTCTTTGAGGAATCGATGCGTCGCATCCACGACGCGGAGATCCATGCCAAGGTGCGCGCGGAACGTCTGCTCGACCTGTTCGCGCTCACCGCGGCGCAACAATCCGTGGTCGACGAACACACACGTGAGGCGATCGCCGATGGCCCGGTGCACCAGTGCGGCAGCGACCGCCGAGTCGACGCCGCCCGACAGGCCGCAAATGGCGCGTCCCTTCGGACCGACCAGCTCACGGATACGGGCGACTTCGTGATCGATGAAGTGCCCGGGCGTCCAGTCGGGGACACAGCCGCAAATGTCGAACAGGAAGTTGTGCAGGATCTCGCTACCGCGCGGCGTGTGCGCGACCTCGGGATGAAACAACACTCCGTAAATCGGCTTCTGGTCGTGCTGCATCCCGGCGACGGGCGCGTTGGCGCTCGTCGCCGTGACGCGGAAATGCGGCGGCGGCTCGTCTACGCGGTCGCCATGACTGGCCCACACGATTGCCGTC
>QHUE01000229.1 GCA_003221825.1 Gemmatimonadota bacterium | reverse complement strand
AGCTCAGCTGGTTAGAGTGCCGGTCTGTCACACCGGAGGTCGCGGGTTCGAGCCCCGTCAGCCCCGCCTGAGTGTCCCGACTTTCCCAAACCCCCGCCCTTAATGGCGGGGGGTTTCGTATTTTGGAGCGTGCCTACGGCCGCCTCGGAGTCACCCTCGACTCAATACCACATCCCGGTCCTCGCCGCGGCCGTGCGCGAGTGGGCACGGGGCGCCACCCGCGCCGTCGACGGAACGCTCGGCGGCGGCGGTCACGCGGCCTTGTTGCGGGAGGCCGGGGCTAGGGTCTTGGGTCTCGACCGCGATCCCGACGCCATCGCCGCCGCCCGCCACCGTCTCGGCACCAACAGCATCGAGTATCTCGAAGCCTCGTTTGCCGCCCCTGCCGCCCTTGCCGCCATTCGAGAGTTCCAACCCGACCGCATCCTGCTCGACCTCGGCGTGAGCTCGCACCAGATCGACGCGACGGAACGTGGCTTCACCTTCCGGCCCGGCGCACGGCTGGATATGCGAATGACAGGAGCTGGGAGCCGGGAGCCAGGAGCCGGAGTAACCGCGCGCGACATTCTAAACACCTGGTCCGTCGAGCGACTGGCGAGCGTGTTTTCAGAATACGCCGACGAGCGACGGGGGCGGGCGCTTGCAAAGGAAATCGTCCGGCGCCGGCTGTCGGCCCCGTTCGCCGTGAGCGACGATTTCGTGAACGCGATTCGCGCCGTCCTGGGGCCGCGCTCCGGCCCGCCGGATTTCGCGCGCCTGTTTCAGGCCCTCCGCATCGCCGTCAATGACGAGCTCGGCGCGCTGGTCGCTGCCCTGCCGGTAATGCGCGACGCGCTCGTCGCGAGCGGCCGACTCGGCGTCATTACGTACCATTCCGGAGAAGATCGCATTGTGAAGCACGCGTTCCGGGAGTGGAGCCGGGAGTGTATCTGTCCGCCCCGCCAGCCGGTGTGCACGTGCCGGGGCCGCGCGCTCGGGCGCGTGCTCACGAAGAAGCCGATCGCGCCCGAGTCCGCCGAGATCGCGGCCAACCCGCGCGCCCGCTCGGCGCAGTTCCGCGTGTTCGAGAAGGCCTCCGGTGAGGTTTAGAGGCCGCCACTGGATCGCCTTCTGGCTCGTCGCGTTGCTCGCGGCGCTCTGGGCCGTGATCGCCCGGCAGACCTCCGCCCTCAATGCGGCGCGTGCGCTCGCGGACCTGCGTGAAGCGCGTGCGTCGCTGGAGGGCCGCCGCGCCGATCTCGACCGGCGGGTGCGGGCCGGGCAAAGCCGGACCGTGCTGCTGCCGCGCGCCCGCAAACTGGGACTCCGGCTGCCCGCTGACACCGAGATCATTCTGATCCCGGCTCCACAGCCTCCGGACCGGCCCCGCTGATGGCGAAGCTATCGGTCCGGCTCCGCGTCGTGGAGATCGGCCTGGGGGCCGCGCTGCTCGCGCTCGTGGTGCGGGCGGCCCAGGTGCAGCTGTTCGAAGGGCGGAAGTACGCCGCGGCGGCCAAGGCCCAACGCACCGAACGCGTCGTGCTCGAGGCACGTCGCGGCACGCTGTTCGACCGCCACGGGCTCGGTCTGGCGCTCACGCAGGAGACCTACCACGTCGGCATCGCACCCAACGAGCTGCGCGATCCCACCCGCGATGCCGCGGTGATCGCGCGCCAGCTGCGGCTGGCGCCGCACGACGTGGAGCGGGGTCTGCGCCGCCGCTACGCCTGGTTCGCCGGGCCGTTCACGACGGCCGACGTGCAGCCGCTGCGCAGTACGCGCGGCGTGCATCTCGAGCCCGTCCTGCGCCGCTTCTATCCGTCGGCCGAGTTCGCGCGTGCGGTGATAGGCAGGGTTGGCGAGGATGGTCGAGGAGGTGGAGGTGGTGGAGGTGGATTGGAGCGGCTGCTCGACAGCTTGCTGGCCGGGACGCCTGGCGCGGCCGTCGTACTGAAGGACCGCGAGGGCCGCGAGTACGAGTCGCCGGCGCGGGTGATCGCCGAGCCGGTGGCCGGCAATGACGTCGTGCTCACGCTCGATGCCGAGCTGCAGGAGATCGCGCAGCGCGCGCTCGATGACGCGATCGACAACATGCAGGCGGATGGCGGCGACGTCGTGATGCTCGATCCTCGGGCCGGCGAGATCCTCGCCGTGGCGTCCCGGCGGGCGGATGGCAGCATGCGGCCGAGCGCCTTCACCGAAACCTTCGAGCCGGGATCGCTCGCCAAGATCTTCGCGGCGGCGGCGCTGATCAGGTTCGATCGCGTGCGCCCCGGCGAGCACGTGTCGGGGGAGGGGGGGCGGTACCGGCTGCCCGACCGCGTGGTCACCGATGAACATCCCATGCCCTCGCTCACCTTGGCCGACGCCATTCGAGTGTCGAGCAACATCGCGCTCGTGAAGTTCGCGGCCCGTTTACACCCCGACGAGCAGTACGACGTGCTCCGCGCGTTCGGCTTTGGGTCGCCGACCGGCGTCGAGTTTCCCGCCGAGTCCCCGGGTCGGCTGCGCCCGCCGCGCGAGTGGTCGCGACCCAGCTCCGCGAGTCTCGCGATCGGCTACGAGCTGGCGGTCACGCCGATCCAGCTGGCGGCGGCCTACGGTGCCATCGCGAACAACGGCGTGCTGCTCGAACCGACCCTGATTCGGGAGATCCGCGGGCCCGACGGGACGGTGCGCTACCGGCACCGTCCGGAGCCGGTGCGTCGGGTCGTGACGTCGGAGGTGGCGGTCAAGCTGCGCGACTTGCTGCGGGGCGTCGTCGACCCGGGCGGTACCGGAGAGCGCGCGGCACTCGCCAACTTCCAGCTCGCCGCCAAGACCGGCACGGCCCGGCGCGTCGTCGGCGGCCACTACGCGGCGGGTCAGTACACGGCGTCGTTCGCTGCGCTGTTCCCCGCCGATGAGCCGCAGCTCGTGGTCGTGATGAAGATCGACAATCCGCAGAAGGGCAGTTACTTCGCGGCGCAGACGGCGGCGCCGGTCACGCGCTCGATGCTCGAGCAGGCGCTCGCCGCGCGGACCGTCGCCCTCGATCGCGCGCGGCTCTCCAACGTGGCGGCCACGACCGACCGCGTCCCCCTCGACGAGCCGGACGGCGTCGTCCCCTACGTCGTCCCGTGGCCCTATGTCCCCGACACGGCGTCCACTCAACCGGCCCAGATCGTCCCGGATGTGACCAATCGGCCGCTGCGCGACGCGGTCCGCACCCTGCATCGGCACGGCTTCCACGTCGTCGTCAAAGGGTGGGGCGTCATTCACCACACCTGGCCCGCGGCCGGTGAACAGGCGGCGGCCGGGACGACGGTCACGGTGTTCGCGGAACCACCACCCGCTCGACGCCCGTGAATAGATCGCTGCGAGAGGTGGTGGACGCGCTGGCGCGCGCCGGCGCTTTGGTCGATGCGCCCCCCCCCGATCAGCTGCCGGACATCACCGGCCTGACCGCCGACGCGCGGCGGCTCGAGCGTGGCATGCTGTTCTGCGCCGTGCGTGGAGCGGTGCAGGACGGTCACACCTTTGTCGCCGACGCGGCGGCCCGCGGCGCGGCGGCAGCGCTGGTCGAGGCGCGGCAGCCTGTTCCAATCCCGCAGATCCTGGTACGCAACGGGCGGCGCGCCGCGGCGATCGCCGCCGAGGCGTGGTATCGCCGGCCGGCGGCCCGGTTGCAGGTGATCGGCGTGACGGGAACCAACGGCAAGACGACCTCGCGATGGAGGTTTCGTCGCACAGCCTCGATCAGGGCCGCGTGGAGGGACTCGTGTTTCGCGCGGCCATCTTCACCAACTTGACCCGCGATCACCTCGACTATCACGAGACATTCGACGCCTATTTCGCCGCGAAGGCAAGGCTCGTGGGCTACCTGGCCGATGCCGGGCTCGCGGTGATCAACGCGGACGACGCCGCCTGGGCTCGTTTGCCGCTCACGCCTCGACGCATCTCGTTTTCGGCGACCTCGCCGACGGCCGACGTCACCGCTCGTGATGTGCGGGTGGATGCAAAGGGGGCGCGCTTCACTCTGGTGACGGCGCAGGGGAGCCACGCCGTCGCGCTCCCACTGCTGGGACGATTCAACATCGCGAATGCGTTGGGCGTCGCGGCCTGTGCGGTGGGGCTGGACGTGCCGCCGCGCGAGGTGGCCGAGCGCCTCTCGACGGCGCCCCAGGTCCCGGGCCGCATGGAGCGCATCGCGGTCGATCCCTGTGTCGTGCTGCGCGACTACGCGCACACGCCCGATGCGCTGGAGCGCGCGCTCGAGACGATACGCGAAGTCACGTCCTCCAAAGGCCGGGTGATCGTCGTGTTCGGCGCCGGGGGCGACCGCGACCGCGGCAAGCGGGCCCCCATGGGCGAAATCGCCGTCCGGCTCGCCGACATCGCGATCGCGACGTCGGACAATCCGCGCACCGAGGATCCCGAGCGGATCCTCGACGATGTCGAGGCGGGAATGACCGGGCGACCGCACTATCGCGTCGCGGATCGGCGCGCGGCGATCGGCCAGGCGCTCGAGCTGGCGCGAGCGGGCGATACGATCCTGCTCGCGGGCAAGGGCCATGAGACGTATCAGGTCGTCGGCACGACCAAAGAGCCGTTCGACGAGCGGGAAGTGGTCCGCAGCCTGGGAGCGAACTGATGGGCGGCCGGACGGACCCTAAAGGACTCCCTGACGGTCGCGGTCTGACGACCGGACGGACGTGGACCAGCGACGAGGTGGCTGCCGCGCTCGGCGTGCCCGCCCCCGCGAAGCTCACGTTCGCCGCCATCTCTACTGACACCAGACACCTGATACCCGGCACTCTTTTCGTTGCGCTCAAGGGCGAGAAGTTCGACGCTCACAATTTCCTCGAGAAGGCCAAGGCGGGAGGTGCGACGGCCGCCGTTGTGCGTCGCGGCACTCCCAAGGTGGCCGGACTCTCATTCTTCGAAGTCGACGACACACTCACGGCGCTCGGGCTGCTCGCCCGGGCGCGGCGCCGCATGCTCCCCGACGGGACACCGGTCGTCGCGATCACCGGGTCGAGCGGCAAGACGAGCACGAAGGAGATGATTCGCGCGGCGTTGGGCGCGCGGTATCGCGTGCACGCCACCAGCGCCAATCTCAACAATCTGATCGGCGTTCCGCTGACCATCCTCAACGCCCCGGAAGACACGGAGGCGCTGGTCGTCGAGGCCGGGGCGAGCGTGCCGGGCGAGATCGCGCGCATGCGCGACATCATCGAGCCTACGATCGCCGTGATCACGAACATCGGCTATGCGCATGTCGAAGGCTTCGGATCGCTGGAAGGCGTGATGGTCGAGAAACTCGCGCTGCTGGATCGGGCGCCGGTGGCGGTGATTGGGTCTGGGCCCGACGCGATGTGGCCCGAGGCCCGCCGCCGGACGCAGGTGATCCCGGCCGCGCTGCCGGACAAAAGCCGCGATGACGCCTTGCTCGACCGGTACTTGGATGAGGACGGCCGTCCGCGCCTCGCGCTGGACTCTGGGGAGACGGTCACGCTGCCGGCGCTCGGCATTCACCAGCTCGAGAATGCCCAGATCGCCCTGGCCGTCGCGCAGCGGGCCGGCGTGGAGCACGATGCCGCCGTGCGGGCGCTCGCCGGCCTGCAGCTCCCGGAGGGGCGGGGGGACCTGCGGGACATCGGCAACATGGTGGTGATCGACGACACCTACAACGCCAATCCGGCCTCGATGCGCCGGGCAGTGCAGACGGCGGACTGGCTGGCGCGGCGGCAGCGTCGCCCGCTGGTGGTGGTCGTGGGCACGATGTTGGAGTTAGGGCCGGAAAGTGCAAGATTGCACGCCGAAGCGGCGCGCGAAATCGCCCAGCGCAAACCCGCGCTCGTGGCGGCGGTAGGGACGTTCGCGCGGGTGTTCGAGCCGCTGCGGGAAGCGCTCGGGGGTCGGCTGATTACGGCGGCCGATCCCGACGCGCTGGGGCCGAAACTGAAATCGGCGCTGCGCGGCACCGAGCTGGTACTGCTCAAAGCATCGCGCGGAGTGGCCTTGGAACGTGTCCTCAACTATCTGACCTGATGCTCTATCATCTGCTCGCGCCGCTCGCACGCCAGCACATCATCTTCAATCTCTTCAACTACATCACGTTCCGCGCGGCGGGCGCGACGGTCACGGCGCTGCTCCTCGCCTTCATCGTCGGTCCCCGGATCATCGGGAAGCTGCGCGACCATCGCATCGGACAGATCGTCCGCGCCGAGGGACCCACCAGTCACCACGGCAAGCGGGGCACGCCGACGATGGGCGGGCTGATCATCATCCTGGCGACGATCGTACCGACGCTGCTGTGGGCGCGCCTCGACAGCCGCTACGTCATCGTCACGGTCGTCGCGACGCTGTGGATGGGGCTGATCGGGTTTCTCGACGACTACCTGAAAATCGTACGCGGCCAGTCGCAGGGACTCGTCGCCCGCTGGAAGCTCGTCGGTCAGGTATCGTTCGGGATCGGGTTGGGCGTGTATCTCCTCCTGTTTCCGCTGACGACCAGCGTCGACCCGAATGCCACGCAGCTCCCCTTCTTCAAATACATCGTGTGGGTGCTTCCCTGGCCGATCTATCTGATGTTCGTGACGTTCGTGACGACGGCGAGCTCGAACGCGGTGAACCTGACGGACGGGCTGGACGGCCTCGCCGCGGGTCTCACCGTGATCGTGGGCGGGGCGTTTGCGATCTTCTGCTATCTGTTCGGC
>QHUE01000228.1 GCA_003221825.1 Gemmatimonadota bacterium | reverse complement strand
TGAACGCGGCCGATGTCGCATTGTACGAGACCAAGGAACGTCACAAGAGCAGGGCCTCAGGGCTTGCTCCCTAACCGACCCTTACTAGTTTTGGAGCCATGGACACCAAGAAAAGCATGAGCGTCTCGACGCGTACGTCCGACCCCCAGGCCCTGTCGGAATCATCGGCCGGGCTGCTGCGCGAGCTTGTCGCGCACCTGCGACAGAACCGCACGCAGCTGCGCGAGGAATGGGCGCGGCGCATCACGCGCGCCGAGCTGCTCACGGCGATGACGGAAGAAGAAATCTTCGCGGAAGCGACCGCGGTCTACGACAACTACGTGGAAGCGCTCGAGACCGGCACGTTCGAAGCCCTGCAAGCGTACTCGCGGCGACTGCGCGAGCGCATCATCCGGCAGCAACAGGAAGCGATCCGGGAGCTGTCCACGCCGGTGCTGCAGGTGCGCGAGCGGCTCCTCATTCTGCCGATCATCGGCGTCATCGATCCGCAGCGCGCGCGCCAGCTCACCGAACAGCTACTCCGTGCGATTCGCGCCAACCGTGCCAAGGTCGTCGTGATCGACGTGACCGGTGTGGCCGCCATGGACTCAGGGGTAGCCAACCACTTGGTGCAAACGGTCGAAGCGTCGCGCTTGCTCGGTGCCACCGTGATCGTGACGGGCCTGTCGCCCGAAATCGCGCAGACGCTGGTGACGATCGGCGTCGACCTGAGCGAAATGGCCACCGTCGGTGACTTGCAGGGAGGCATCGAAGAGGCGGAGCGGTTGCTCGCGGATCGCGCCGCGCCGACGACACAGGTCCGCGAGATCGCCCCAGAATCCCAGCGCTAGCCGGAGGTCGCCGTGGAAGTACCGATTCTGCGGCAGGGGCAATATCTCATTGCCTCGATTCAGTCCGCCCTCACTGATGCCGACTTATCGCATCTTCGTGAAGCGCTGATCGCCCAGGTCGGACGGTCGCGGTGCCGCGGCGTGATCGTCGACGTCACCGCGCTCGACGAACGGACGTTCGACACCAAACCCAAGAAGCCGAGCGCCCGTGGGTGAAGAGCTGCGACTGTCGATCGGCGCGGACGTTGATGTGGTTGAGGCAAGACAGCAAGGCCGCGCCTTGGCCGCCGTCGCCGGATTCACCAGCGGCGAGCAGACGGTGATTGCCGCCGCCATCTCGGAAATCGCCCGCAACATCCTGATGTACGCCAAGAAGGGCGAGATCACCCTCAGCCTGATCCAGAACGGCGACCGCCAGGGCGTCTCCATAATCGCCACCGATCAGGGCCCCGGCATTGCCGATATCGACCGGGCGATGCAGTACGGCTACTCCACCTCGCACGGCGTCGGCGCCGGCCTCCCGGGCGCGAAGCGGCTGATGGACGAATTCACCGTCGATTCGGTCGTCGGACGCGGCACGACCGTCACCATGAAGAAGTGGCGTCGCATCCTGTGAAGATCGAAGCCGCGTTTGCGACGCTGCCGCTCCCCGGGCAGTCCGAGTCGGGCGATCTCTGCCTCATCAAGCGCGTCGGCAAAGGGACCCTCATCGCCGTCGTGGACGGCCTCGGCCACGGCGAGGAGGCCGCGTCCGCCGCGCACGCCGCCGTCGGCGCGCTCGACCGCTACGCGCGCGAGCCGTTGATCGACCTCGTCCGCCGCAGCCACGATGCCCTGGTGGGACTGCGCGGCGTCGTGCTCGGCCTCGCGTATCTCGATCCTCAGGCCGCGACGATGACGTGGCTGGGCGTCGGCAACGTCGGCGGCGTCCTGTTGCGCGCCGATCTCGGCAACCGCCCGTCGCGCATCACGCTCGTGGCGAACGCCGGATTCATCGGCGCCGAGCCGGCGCACCCCACGACGCGCTCCGTCCCGCTCGCGCTCGGGGACACCGTGATTCTGTTTTCGGACGGGATCAAGGACGGATTCGCGGAATCGCTGGTGCTCTCGAACTCCCCGCAGGAGATCGCCGACTGCGTCATCACCCGCCACGTCAAGGGCAACGATGACGCGCTGGTTCTGGTAGCGCGCTACGCCCGCTAGTCAGCCACAGGTAGGGTCGCTCACGACCGGTCCGCTGCGGCCCGTCGTGCTGCGGCTCGCTTTTCCCGCCGTCGCGATGATGGCGTGCCACTTCTCCTTCAACCTGATCGACAGCATCTGGGTCGGCCGGCTGATCGGTCCGGCCGCGCTCGCCGCGGTGTCAACGTCGGGATTCTACGTGTGGGTAGCCCTGAGTCTCGGCGAAATGGTCGAGATCGGATTGATTGCCGTGGCGGCCCGGCGCCACGGCGAGGGCGACCCCGAGCGCGCGGCCCGCGCGGCGGCGGCGGCGGTCGCGTATGCGCTGCTCGCGGGGCTGGTGGTGAGCGTCGCCGGCGAGCTGCTCGCGAGCACGATGTTCCGGCTCATGGCGGTGCCGCCGGACGTGGCGCGACTGGGGCACACCTATCTCGCCACCTGGCTGCTGGGGGGACCGCTCGTCTTCGGGTTCTTCGCCCTCGAGGCCACGTTCCGCGCGGCCGGTGACACGCGGACGCCGTTTCTCATGCTGGCGGGCTCGGTGTGCGTCTCGATTCTGCTCGACCCGCTGCTGATCATGGGCATCGGTCCATTCCCGCGGCTGGGCGTGGAAGGTGCGGCGCTGGCGTCGGTGATGGTGCGGGGGGGCGGCTTCCTGCTGGGCCTGGTCATCGCGCTGCGGCGCGGCCTGCTGCGGATCCAGGCGCCGGACTGGCGGACCCTTCCGACGATCATCCGCATCGGGGCACCGCTGTCGCTCGCAGGGGTTCTGCTGTCGCTCATCTATATGTGGCTGACGCGGTTTACCTCGCGCTTCGGGACTCCGGCGCTCGCCGCACTGGGCGTCGGGCATAAAATGGAAGGGTTGGGCTTCATCGCGATCAGCGGCTTCGCGCTCGCGGCCAGCGCGCTCGTCGGGCAGAACCTCGGCGCGCGCCAGGAAGACCGGGCGCGGGAAGCGGTGCGATTGACCGTGGGCTATTGCTTGATGGTCACAGTGACCACGGCGATCACTTTTCTGCTGATTCCCGATCGCTTAGTGTCACTCTTTACGCGCGATCCGCAGGTGATCGCCGACGGCGTGCTGTATCTGCGGGTGATCGCTTTCGCGCAGATCGGCCAGAGCTTCGAGCTCATTCTCGAAGGCGCGCTCGCGGGCGCGGGCTACACGTTCTGGCCGCAGATTGCGAGCACCACGCTTACGGCGCTGCGCATTCCACTCGCCGCATGGTGGTCGCAGGCGCTCGGTCTACTGGGCATCTGGCTCGCATTGAGTGTCACGGCTATTTCGCGGGGGATCGCCATGGTGCTGTTCTGGCGAGGCGGCCGGTGGCGTACGGTCAGAGTCTGAGGCCATGACGATTATCGCGCTGCTCACGGACTTCGGAACGAGTGACAGCTACGTCGCTGAGATGAAGGGCGTGCTCTCGACGTACGCTCCCAGTGCGACACTGGTCGATATCACCCACGACGTGTCGCCCGGCGATGTGCGTGCTGCCCAGTACCTCCTCAGTCGGACCTGGATGTTCTTTCCTGAAGGCACGATCCACGTTGCCGTCGTTGATGCGGGTGTTGGCACAGATCGACGCGTGCTCGGGGCCACACGATTTGGCCGGTACTTTCTGGCACCGGATAACGGCCTGCTGTCCTTCTTGTCCTTGAACGCGACGTTCATCTCCATCCCCGTGCTCCCGGAGGCGACTCCCACGTTCCATGGCCGCGACGTGTTTGCGCCTGCGGCAGGGAGATTGGCGACGGGAGGGTCACTCGAGTCGGTGGGCACGGGAATTACAGATCCGGTCTACGCGCCGCTGCCGATTCCCCTGACTGAAGGCGATTCGCTGGTGGGTGAGGTGCTACACGTCGATCGTTTCGGAACGCTGATCTCGAACATTGCGGGCAACGCCATCCAACCCGGGGTGACCATCAGCGTGGCGGGCGTCGATGCGGGTCCGCTGCAGCGAACGTTTGCAGACGTCCCGAGTGGTCACATCGTCGCGTTTGTTGGCTCGGGTGGAACCGTGGAGATCGCCGTGCGTGACGGCAGTGCGATGCGGATGTTGGGAGTGGGGGTCGGCGCGGAGGTGAGGGCCTGAAACAACGTAGGGGCGCAGCATGCTGCGCCCCTACTCTTTGCGAGTCCGCGTCCGATCGCCCTTAGCCGGTCCAGTCGCCCGAGGGCGCATGAACCTTCACCTGCGCCATCACGCGATCGGCGAACCCGGCACTCGGCGCAAACTTCGGAAGCTGGACCAGCTCCAGAATGACCTTGCGCTCCCGGTCGGCTTCGACGCGGCAGAGCGAACAATCGGCGAGGTGGATCGCCCGGGCGGCGGGCAGAAGCCCCTGCGCCCAGAGCTCGATTTCGTCGGTAGTGAGATGCATGAGGATGTCAGTCATTGGGTGTCCTACGGCCTCGTTTTGAGCTTGGTTTCAGTCCCGGCGATCTTCCAGATAACCACGCAATTCATTACGGGCCCGATGGATATAAGTTTTGACCGTGCCCAGGGGCAGATCCAGGGTATCGGCGATCTCCTCGTAGGAATACCCCTCGACGTGACGTAGCAGGATGCACGACCGGTACTCTGGCCGCAGCCGGGCAATGGCCCGCTCGATCGCCGTGCCCAGCTCCCGGTTTAGGGCCTCGTCGAGGGGACTCTCGGTGCGGTCGCCCAGTTGCAGCGACGTGGCGCGCATCTGCTCGGGGGTCTCGGCGCTGGGCGCGCCGTCGAGCGACAGTGTATCGATGCTCTTGCGCCGCAGGTGATCGATCGCCGCGTTGTTCGCGATCTTGAAAATCCACGACGAGAACTTGAATTCCGGCCGGTACGATTTGATCCCGTTCAGGACTTTGATGAACGTTTCCTGTGCGAGGTCCTCGGCGAGCGCGCGATCGCGCACCATGCGATAGAGCAGCGAAAACACCGGCCGCTCGTAGCGACGGACCA
>QHUE01000227.1 GCA_003221825.1 Gemmatimonadota bacterium | reverse complement strand
GATCGCGCGAATGTCGGTTAGCGCAATGGGATGTAACTCGGCCCCAGGCAGAGCGGCTGAAAGCCTTTGTCCGTGCCGCTGTTCGTGTAATGCGGCGTCCACCCCGCCTTGTCCTGGAACAGGCGAATCGCGCGAATGTCGCGGTCGGCGCAGAGATCGAACCAGTGCCAGGTGCCGCGCGGCACGCGGATCAGATCGCCAGCCTCGACTTCGATCGCGATGACCGGTCCTTCTTTCGGATGAATGTGAAACAGGCCGCGCCCGCGAACGATGAACCGGACTTCATCTTCGTCATGCCAATGCTCGGTGCTGAACTTGGCGAGCATCGTCTCGAGATTCGGCGTGGCCGGCGTGACGTCGATGACGTCGGCGGTGACATAGCCGCCCCGCGCTTTGAGCTGCTCGATCTCCGGCGCATAGGCCGCGAGGACCGCGTCCGGGGGGGCATTGGCGGCGGCGCGCTGCGCCAGCGGCCAGCGCTCGTAGTCGATACCCAACGTGGCGAGATACCGAGTGACCTCAGTCTCATCGGTCAGGGTGCGCTGCTCAGCCGGAACTCTCACGGTTGCCATGTCAGACCTCGCTTTCGGCCCATCACTTCGAATAGGAACTCGAGGATCTCGATCTGCCGCTTGGCCTCCGCGAGATCGCGGCCCCAGGTGTAGAGACCGTGCCGGCGGATAAGAAACCCGTGCGCCTCTGGATCCTCACGCAGCATCACTTCGACCTGTGGCGCGGCACGCGCCCAATCCTGGCTGTTCTCGATGATCGGCAGCCGCTCGCGATGCTCATGGGTACGGACGGCGTCGAGCCCTTTCAACATCTCATAGCCGTCGATCGTCAGGGCGCCGTCCGTCGTAGCCTCTGACAGAATCGTGCTCCAAATGGAGTGCGTATGCAACACCGCCCCCGCGCCGCGCGCGCGCACGATGGCCAGATGCAACGTGGCCTCGGCGGAGGGCTGGCCTGATCCGCGGACCACGCGTCGCTGCTCGTCGATCGCGACGATGTGGCTTGCCTCGAGCAGCCCCTTGTCCACGCCACTCGTCGTGATCGCCAGCGTCAGCGGGGCTGCGCCCACGACGGCGCTGAAGTTGCCGCTCGTGCCGAGTGCCCAACCGCGCTCGTAACAGTGCCGTCCGACTTCGGCCAGCTGTTCGGCGAGCTCCTCGAACGTCGTGCTCACGGGATGCCGCTCGGCGCCTCCGGCGTCCTCGTTGACGAATGCGCGGGACATGGCTGAAGAATAATCGCCTCATCCGAGCTCGAGCGAGCATGCCCCGAGGCGGGCCGGCCAGCGCGGCGTGAGGGAGACTCCCTGGACTGTTTCCTCGAACCCACGCTCGCTGCGCGCGACCGTCGTGATGTCGGAGCGCCAGACCTCGGCGTCAGGCTGAAGGCGCAGCGGAACCTCTCGCGCCAGCGACAGCTCGGGTGCGAACACCGCGTTCGCCGGCGCCGCTGCCGCATTCCACGTGTAGGCGACGTCGAGGCAACCGGCCCGGTCGAACATCAGTCGTTTTTCGAGATCATCGCCCTGCAGCACGACGGTCACGGCGTCGGCGCTCAAGGAGACGCGCGCGCGCAGCGGCGTCGCCGCCCACGACCGGACCGCCGTGTACCTCCCGCTCGCATAATCGTCGGCGGACACGTCGTTGCCAAGCAGCCGTTCGACGAGGATCGCGCGCGGCTCGGCGTCGACCGGTGGTAGCGCCGTGAGCCGTGATGCCTTTTCGATGTCGTGAATGCTGGCGGTACCACCGCCGGCGTCACCGTGGCCTTGCGCCTGTTCCTTGGGAAGCTCGTGATACGATTCGCGCCGCCGAGTGAGGACGTCGGCCAGATTCGTGAGGTCGCTGAACCGCGTCAGCGTCTCGACCGCGCCGCCACGGTGCGGGCTGATCACGGCCGAGAACTGTGCGGAATGGATCCACAGCTCGGGGTAGCCGTCGTCATCGAGATCCAGCTCTTCGTATGCCAGCGACTCCCCCTGGCGGAGCACGCGCTCGGCGATGGCCAGCTGGCGCCAGATCGCGTTGCGCAGGTGCGGCAGATAGAGGCCGCCGAACACACCGTGCCAGTAGGCGTCGTTGCACTGGGCACGGCCGATTGCCCGCCGGGCCTCCGGCGGGTCGCCACGGCTGCGAGACAACGAGGACAGCGCCACCATCGTCTTGTGCATCCGGTTCGACTCAGGGTACTTGACCAGGAAATGGTGCCAGTGTCCTCCTCGCACGAACGCGGACGACGCTGCCAGGTGCTTGGGGCCGAGCTCTTCCTCCAGCGTCGTGAGGTTCCGCTGGGCGATGGGTGGCAGCGCCCACTTCTCCATCTCCCGGTACGACGCCGTGCCCAGATAGGCGAGTCCTCCTGACGGGACCTCGCGGAATGCGCGCTGGCCGGTCGTGAGCTCGATCTCGCCGGCCGACTTCAGGCTCTCCATCGTCTTGAGGAACGTGTCCAGCCAGCCGGAGCCGTAGACCCAATCCTTCGTCCCCGGCCACCCGCCGAATTTCTCCCCGTCGTCCGCCAGGACGGCGAGCCCGTGACCCTCGGAGCGCAGCTGCCGGAGATACGACGCCGTTTCTTCTGGCGGGCGGAAGGGGATCAGGTAGCGGAGCCGCTCGTCGATCGCGAGCAGCCCGACGCGGTGGCCGTCGGATTCGGTGTGGTGGGGACGATGCAGCTCGTCGTGGCGAAAGCCGCTCACCAGAAAATGGCGGTCATCGACGAGGGCGTATTCGACGCCGGCCGCCGCGAGATCGGCTGCCAGCTCCGGTTGCCACACCCGCTCCGTGAGCCACAGGCCGGTCGCCTGGACGCCGAAACGGCGTTGCAGGTATGCGTGCATCCGCCCGATCTGCTCCAGCCGGTCGGGGCGGGGCAGCGACGCGAGAATCGGCTCGTCGAATCCCGCGAGCAACAGCTCCAGCCGGCCATCGGCGGCGAGCCGGCCGATCATGTCGAGCCAGGGCGTGTCGTGGTCCTCGAGCCACTCGAACAGCGGCCCCGACACGTGCAGCGTCAGCGGGAAGAAGCCGGCGGCGTTGGCGCGCTCGATGATGGGCCGATAGACGTCGCGCACGTGATCGGCCATGACGTGATCGAAATTCCCCACCGGCTGATGCAAGTGCAGGCCAAAGACAAAGCGCAGTGGAGCGGTCACGTGGGGGTCGGCTGCAGCGTCTGACGAAATACGTCGGCGGCGCTGCCGGCGCTGGGATCGTTGCTGCGCGCGTCGCCAAGCTGAGCGATGAACCCCGCCTCGAGGCGGACGCTCTCCGCGCCGGCGAGCGAGATCGCGTGCGCGGCGTAGCGGAGCACCTGACGGCCCTCAAGGCCGGCGATATCGTCGAAGAACCAACCACACGAGGACATGGCGCGCAGCACCCCTCGCTCCATTTCGATGAGCCGCGCGGTGTTCTCGTTGCCCCGGACGGGCCCGGTGGCTCCTGCGGCCTCGAGAAACGCCCGCGGTCCCCCAGGCAAATCGCGGCCCTCGCGGTCGTAGATCCCGTGCACTTCGTGCGCGAGCCACTCCACCGCGAAACGCAGCGGGGCGCGCCAATCTTGCTGCGACGGCCGGTCGGTGTGGACTTT
>QHUE01000226.1 GCA_003221825.1 Gemmatimonadota bacterium | reverse complement strand
GTCCAGGCCGGCGCTGAAGTCAGGATGCGGACTTCCGATGACCGCCCGGTCGGCGGCGGTAATCGCGCCGTCGTTGTTGACGTCCCGGAATTTGATCCTGCCGGGGCGCGCCCCGTAGGCCCAATAGGGGGCGGCGTCCAGGGAATCCATGTAAAAACCGTCCGCCACGAGTCCATAGAACGCCCCGATGGGATGGCCGACCATGCTGACCACCGGGTCCTGCCCGCGCAGCGCAACAGGCCCGAAGAACGACTCCGTCCCGAGCGCGTCGATGCGGAGGACCGTGTTCCGATAGTGGCTGCCGTTGAAGGTGACGCTGAACGCGGTCGCGCCGAGCGTCCCTTGGTAGCCGAGGGAAAAGTCAATGCCGTTGTTTCTCATCTTCCCGGCATGGGCAACCGTCGGAGCCAACCACAGGCTGTCCGCCTCGCGCCGATAAACGTCAACGGTCAACGTGCCGCGGCCGTCCCACATCGCGAGGTCCATTCCAACGTTCATGGAGCGGTTCTTTTCCCATTGAGGGAACGTGTTGCCACCGCCCGACCCGTTGAAGATCCTGGCCGAAGGAATGGGCTGCGCGCCCGCGATTCCCCACCCGAACCGCAGCATGAAGTTGGGGAACGCTCTCCAACCCATACTGAACCCCGGGAAGGTTCCCCACCGCCGCTCTGCCGCGGGGTTTGTCGCCCCGTCGCGTCGCAATGTGACGCTCGCGTAATACCTGCCGGCGTATTCGTAATCGGCCTTACCAAAGAAGGACAGAAGCTCCCACTTCGCGTCAGCGCTGCTGACGTTCGCCGTGCTCGGATCGCACGGCGCGCCCAGCGGGCCCCGCAGATTCGCACAGCTTCGTTCCTCAAAGTGGCTCTTGCTCCGATTCGCCTCGTGCCCGAGCAATGCACTCACATGGTGCTGGCCCGTGGTCCGGGAATACGTCAGCGTGTTGCTCCAGGTCCAGTCCGTGGCCCGTCCGTCGCGCTCCGTTATTGCGTCGATGGTGGTGGGCTCCGAGTTCTCGGGTGTGGCGGGCGAGTAGCCCCTGAAAGCAGCGCGCGCAGCGTCTATCCCGAATTGCGTCTTGAGTGCGAAGCCACGACCGGCGTTCAGAACCGCAAACGCATTACCGAAGCCGCGGTCCGTGGTCGTGACGTTGTCCTTCCCGAAGTAGGCGACCTTGAGAGGGTTGCTCATGTTGCCCAAACCGGAGGCCTTGCCCGAGGCGAAATTGCCCCCGACGTCATAGACGGGGACGACCGGCTGCTGCAGCATGTTCTTGCCGATGATGTTGTTTTCGCCGAGGGCGTTGTCGTCGAGCCCGCCGTACCCACGCTCGCGCGATACGGCGATGTGCTCTCCCACGTTCAGGCGCCCCTGGGTGAACGACGTGTTGACGCGCCCGCTCCCCCGCTGCAGCCGGTTATACGCCGCGGTTCCCGTTTGATCGAAGTAATTGAGGGAAGCGTGGTAGGCGTTGTCTCCCCGGGCCCCCGATATCGCAAGATTCGCGTCGGCGTAGTGACCGGTACCGAATACCGCGTCCCACCAGTTGGTGCCGGGGCTCCCAGGCATGATCAGGTTATCGGGATACGAGTACGTGGTGGTATCCACGTTGTTGCATGGCGTCGTCCCGCAATTGTTCGGCCAGATGTAGGCGGGCACCGATGGGTTGTTCCCGAGCGTGTCATTCCCGTAGATGTTCGTCGGGACTGCGAGCCCGGCATTCCGATAGGCGGCCTTCACGACCCCGAAGTAGTCGAGCGCGTTGAGGATCAGGAAGTCATCATAGCCACGCACCGGAGTGGCAACGCCGGTTCTCACGTCCAGCGTAGCGCGGCGCGGACCTGGCCGACCGCGCTTCGTTTCGACGACGACGACGCCGTTACCGCCGCGCGAACCGTAGATGGACGCTGCTGACGCGTCCTTTAGAACGTGAATCGCTTCGATGTCGTCCGGGCTCAGCCAGTTGAGATACGACTCCTGCACCGGCGTCCCGTCGATGACGTAGAGCGGGTCGTTGTCGTGGAATGAGGTCATCCCGCGGATGCGTATCGTCGTGCGTGAACCGGGAGACCCGCTGTTCTCGACCGTCATACCAGACACGCGACCATCCAGGCGCTGGAGCACGCTGGTTGAGGTCTGCCGAGACAGGCCCGTGACATCGACGGTGGCGACGGCGCCGGTAATGTTGGCCCGTTGTTGTGTCGTATAACCCGTGACGACCGTGTCCGGCAACGGCCCGATGGCGGGTTCCAGCGCTACATCGAGTGTCGAGCGGCCACGGATCGGTTCGGCGATTCCCCGGTATCCCGTGAGGGTGAAAACCACGACGCCGTCGCGCGGGGCCGCGAGCGAATACCGCCCCTGTCCATCCGTCGTGGTAGCGGTATCGGTTCCCCGAATTCGCACGGTGACGCCCGGGAGTGGCGGGCCTGCTTGCGAGGTCACTCGACCGGAGATCTCGATCATCTGGCCGAATGCGCTGCCGCACACAACCAGGTTCATGACCAAGCTCATCCAGGCCTGACGGCGGTAGTTCACTGATCGAACCTCAGAAGAGCCGCCTAACGATAGTCCCCCCTCTCCCGAAGGGAGAGGGGGTCAGGGGGTGAGGACCTATTTCAACGGCACAAACGCGAGCCCGTTGTCGGGATTCATCGGGATCACGAGCATCAGGTGCTCGATGTCGCCGTGCCGATATCCCGGCGGCTCTTTGACGACGAGGCGCCCACGCACAAGCTCGACCTGCTTTCCGGGAATGCTGACGTCCAGAAGCTGCTCGGCGGTCATGAGCTCAGGCGACATGGGCGGAACGTGGGCGGGCTGGGCCGGCATCGGCCCCTAGCGCAACGCCCGCGCGAGCATCGCGATTGCGCCGACGGCGCCGACCCAGAACACAAACGACCACTTGATCAAATCACCGAAGCGGCGCTCGAATCGCATCTCGAGAGTGGCGAACCCTACTTGCATCTCGTGCCGCAGCTCGGCGATGTCCGCCCGAAGCTCCGCCCGCACATCGGCGAGATCACTCCGTACAGCGGCGAGATCGTTACGCGTGGCGCCATCGCTCGCGCGGGCATCCATCTCATGCATCCAATTCACAAACTCGGCGCCCTCCTGTCCCCCGAGGGTTTGCTGGAGCTTCTGGGACAACCGAGGCGTGATGGGCACGCCACAGCCTAACGTACCCTCGGCGAACCCGAAGATCAATTTCGTTCCGACGCGACCAAGAAAATGCGCAGCTGAAAGGTAGTTGAGCGCTCGTTGATGCTAAGCCTCGAGCGTGCTTGCCAATGCCCCAACGCCGAGCCTACGTTCCCGATATGAGCACGCCACTCATGACGGCCGAAGACCTGCTGTACACCAACGTGCCGAACAAGCGGACGGAGCTGGTGCGCGGCCGGCTTGTCGTGCATGAGCCGCCCGGCGGCAAGCACGGAAACGTAACCGCCAACCTCGGCGCGCGGCTCTGGACGCACGCCGAT
>QHUE01000225.1 GCA_003221825.1 Gemmatimonadota bacterium | reverse complement strand
TCGACGTGAAACTCGAAGGTGACCGGCGCCCCGTCTTCCCACTTCAAGTTGTGGATGTGCGGGTCAGCGATCGGCTTCAGCTCTTCCTGCTTCTGCGCGACGCGCCAGCTCTCTTGGACGAGCTCGCGCAGCGTCTCCTGACGGATGTCGTCGGCGAACTTTTTTCGTACCACGGCGGCCGGCGCCTTGCCCTGCCGGAAGCCGGGTAACCGGGCGCGCTGCTGATAGACCTTCGTGGCGCGCTCCTCGGCCGCCTTCACGTTATCCGGTGGAATCGTCACCTCAAGCGACGCCTCACCGGGTTCGGCACGAGTCTTCTTGACCAGAATGTCAGGCATGTGACGAAATAATCTAACCAGTAGGCATAGGGGGGCGGGTTGTCCGGTAGACTACAAGCCTGTGGTCCGCGGTGCGTCTGTTGCCTAGTCTTTGCATGTCCGCGCTTTGTTTTTGAGTGCGACCGGAGGGACTCGAACCCCCACGGGTTGCCCCACCAGCTCCTAAGGCTGGCGCGTCTGCCAATTCCGCCACGGTCGCGTATCCCAAGAGAAATGTATAATGCCTCGGGCGGTCGCGTTGACGGGCTCCGGGGCTCCATCTACTTTGACGCCGTGCCGTTAGTACTCGCCCTGCTCCTGCTCCTCCTGACCGCGTGCAGCGGGCCGTTCCCGCAGTCGGTGTTCGCGCCCCGATCCGATTTCAGCAGCGATCTCGACGGCCTGTACACGAACATCTTCTGGTGGGCGGTCGGCGTCTTTGTAATCGTCGAGACGCTGTTACTGATCGCGATCGCGCGCTTCCGCGCGCGCCCCGGGGCTGCCGCGCCCAAGCCCGTGCACGGCCACACCGCGCTCGAGATCGGCTGGACGCTCGCGCCGGCGCTGATTCTCGTTTTCATCGCCATCCCCACGATGCGCGAGATTTTTAGGGCCGCGGGCCACGCCCCCGAGGGGGCGCTGCGCGTTGAGGTCATCGGTCACCAGTGGTGGTGGGAGTACCGCTACCCCACGCTGAACATCAGCGCCTACAATGAGCTGCACCTTCCCGTGGGGACGCCGATTCAGGTCGAGATGACCTCGGCGGACGTGATCCACAGCTTCTGGGTGCCGCGGCTGGGCGGCAAGCGCGATCTCATCCAGGGACGCACCAATCGCATCGCCTTCCGCGCCGACTCGAGCGGCGAGTACTGGGGCCAGTGCGCGGAGTTCTGCGGCGCCTCGCATGCCAACATGCGGCTGAGAGTCGTCGTGCAGTCGGACTCCGCGTTCCAGCGGTGGGTGGACCAGCAGCGCGCGGCGCCGGCGACGCCCGCGAAGGGCTCACCCGCCGAAACCGGCCAGCGGGTCTTCCGGCGCAGCGCCTGCATCGGCTGCCATACAATTGCCGGCGTGGCGCAGGGGAAGGTCGGTCCCGATCTCAGCCACGTGGGTAGCCGGGCCACGATCGCGGGCGCGTTGTTCCCCAATACGACGGAGACACTGCACCGCTGGATCATGAATGCGCCGTCGCTCAAGCCCGGGGCGCTGATGCCGCCCCAGAATCTGTCGCCGCAGGATCTCGATAACCTGATCGCCTATCTCCAGAGCCTGAAATGAAGAGCTGGCTCACCACCACCGATCACAAGCGCATCGGGCTGCTGTATTTCTGGACGGCGTTCGGGTTTTTCCTGATCGGTGGGTTGGAGGCGCTCATCATCCGCGCGCAGCTGGTGCGGCCCGATGGCGGCCTCGGTGTGAGCGCCGAGACGTTCAATCAGCTGTTCACGATGCACGGCACCACGATGGTGTTTCTCGCGCTGATGCCGCTCTCGGCCGCGTTCTTCAACTACATCATCCCGCTCCAGATCGGCGCGCGCGACGTCGCGTTCCCCCGGCTGAATGCGTTCAGCTACTGGGTGTTCCTGCTGGGCGGTCTGTTCCTGAATGCGAGCTTCATCGCCGGGCCATTGTTCGGCGCGGACCGGTTGTCCGTCGCGCCCGACGCCGGCTGGTTCGGGTACGCCAACCTGACGTCGCGGCAGTACTCGCCCGGACCGAATGTCGACTTCTGGCTGCTGGGCCTGCAGATCCTCGGGATCGCATCACTGGCCGCCGGCTTCAACTTCGTCGTGACGATCCTCAACATGCGCGCGCCGGGAATGCGGATGCTGCGCCTGCCGCCGTTTACGTGGATGACGCTCATCACCCAGTTCCTCGTCATCACCGCGTTTCCGGTGATTACGGTCGCACTGGTCCTGCTGATGTTCGACCGCTTCTTCGGCACGCATTTCTTCCTGCCGTCGGGCGGCGGCGACCCGATTCTGTGGCAGCACCTGTTCTGGATGTTCGGCCATCCCGAGGTCTACATCCTCATTCTGCCGGCCATGGGGATCGTGTCGGAGGTCTTACCGACGTTCTCCAAGAAGCCGCTCTTCGGTTACACCGTCGTCGTGTACTCGGGCGTGGTGATCGCGTTCCTGGGGTGGAGCGTGTGGAGCCACCACATGTTTTCCACCGGGCTGGGCCCGATCGCCGATTCGGTGTTCGCCGGCACGACCATGCTCATCGCCATCCCCACCGGCGTGAAGATCTTCAACTGGATCGGCACGCTCTGGGGCGGGCAGATTCGTTTCACCACGTCGCTGCTGTTTGCCGTCGGCTTCATCGCCATGTTCATCATCGGCGGTCTGTCCGGCGTGACCCACGCCTCGGCGCCATCGGATCTGCAGCAAACCGACACCTATTACGTGGTCGCCCACATCCATTACGTCTTGTTCGGCGGCACGGTCCTCGGGCTGTTCTCAGGGATGTACTACTGGTGGCCCAAGATGACAGGCCGATTGCTGTCGGAGCGGCTGGGCCAGGTGCATTTCTGGCTCACGCTGATCGGGATGAACCTCGCGTTCTTCCCGATGCACTTTTCCGGCCTGCTCGGCATGCCGCGCCGCATTTACACCTACTCCTCGGAGCTTGGCGTCGCCGGATTCAACCAACTTTCCACGATCGGCGCGTTTCTGATCGGGATCGCCACCCTGATCTTCTTCTGGAATCTGCTGCGCACGCGCCGGCGGCCCGTGGACGCGTCGAACAATCCCTGGGGAGGCGCGACCCTCGAGTGGGCGATTCCCTCACCGCCGCCGGTTTACAACTTCACCGTGATCCCGACCGTCGAGAGCCGTATGCCGCTGTGGCAAACCGAGCGGCACGCGCCGATGGCCGCGCTGCCCGAGCGGCCGCCGGCACCGATCCACGTGCCCAGGGGCTCGTGGTGGCCGATGATCACCGCACTCGGGTTGCCGGTCATGGCGATCGGCGCGCTGTCACACCTGATCCCCATCGTGCTCGCCGGGGCGGCCGTCGTGATGGTGGGGATCTACCGCTGGGCCTTCGAACCCTTTGAGACTTGATGATTAAGACGAGCATGGGGCTGGATAATAGAAAAATGGCGTTCTGGGCCTTCATCGGCTCGGAATGCCTGCTCTTCGGCTCGCTCATTTCGACCTATCTGGTCTACAAAGGACGAAGCCTCGTCGGGCCGTATCCGCACGAGATTCTAAATATCCCGTTCACGTCGTTCAGCACGTTCGACCTGCTCATGTCGAGTCTCGCCATGGTGCTGGCCCTGGCGGCGGTCCAGCGCGGCGACATGAAACAGGGCAAGCTGTGGCTGCTCATGACGGCGTTACTCGGCCTGGTCTTCCTGGGCGGGCAGTTCTGGGAGTTCAGTCACTTCGTGCACGAAGGCCTCGGGCTCACGACGAATCTGTTCGGCTCGACGTTCTATGTGCTGACGGGGACACACGGCGCGCACGTAACGGTGGGCGTGATTTGGCTCTTGACCCTGTGGATCCAGGCCTTGCGCGGGAAGCTCGGGCCCGGCAATGCGCTCACGGTCGAGATCACGGGGCTGTACTGGCACTTCGTGGATGTCGTGTGGATCGTGATCTTCACGGTCGTCTACC
>QHUE01000224.1 GCA_003221825.1 Gemmatimonadota bacterium | reverse complement strand
GCCAGCACGGCGTCGAGCGCATCACGCAGGGGCCGCCGCACGGTGGGGAGCGCCTGGCAGTGCGCGAGGATGACGGTGGCGGCTTCGGCGGGCGTCACGGGGGGAGGATCCGCGCCCGATCCCAGGCGAGATTCGCGATCGTCACCAGCCAGGCCGTGTCGCTGAAGCGGAACACCGGAAACGGTGCACGCACGTTCCGGTCATCCGTGACCATCGCGACCCAATCGGCGGGATCGTGCACCGCCGGATCGAACACAGGCTTGGGACCCGCGACGGTGCGATACACCTCGATCTTGGGCAGCGGCGCGCGCTTGAAGCCTTCGACGAGCACGATGTCCGCGTCGCCCAGGTAGCGGCGCGCGAGCGTGATGGGATCGGATTCGGTCGCCGTGCGCTCGAACAGCACCCGCTGTCCGGGCGACTCCATCAGCACGCGTTCCGCGTTCCCCTCGTGCCAATGCCGCCACGTATCCTTGCCCTTCTGATCCATGTCGGCGGGATGCGACCCGTGCTTGATCGTCATCACGCGGAACTTGCGGCGCACGAGCTCCGCCGCGAGCGCGACGAGGAACGTCGTCTTGCCAGCGTTCTTGAGGCCGATGATGGAGATCATCCGTGTCGCCGCCACAGCGCCTCCGCCCGGGCGAGATCGTCGGGCGTGTTCACGTTGAAAAACAGCTCGTCGGGGTCGCCGAAGCTCTTCACCTCGGCGAGGGAGAGGATACCGACCCGCACGTCCGCGTGGAAGGAGATGGCTCTCAAGTCGCCCTGCGCGAGCCGCTGCGCGATCGCGGGGCCGCAGGCGGGGCCATACACCGCACACAGCGGCTCCAGTCCGCGCCGGCCGGAGCTTTCGGGGAGAAACGCGTCGTAGTTGCCGGCGCTGGCGCCGTCGATCAGTGCCCGCAGCAGACCCTCCGGTACGAACGGCATGTCCCAGGCGACGCACAGCACCGGGGCGACGCCGGCAGTCACGCCCGTGTAGATCCCACCCAGGCTTCCAAGGCCCGGCCGCGGGTCGGGAATCGTCTTCAGGTCCGGACGCCAGGACGCCGCATCGGGAGCGTTGGCGATCAACAACGGCGGTGTGCCGGTCACCGCCTGCACCGCCGCGACGACGCGATCGAGGATCCGGCGGCCGCCGACGGCGAGCAGGCCTTTGGGCGCGCCACCGTAGCGGCTGGCGGCGCCGCCGGCCAGCACCGCGCCGCGCACCTTAGACCTCGAGACGGCTGTGTTCGATGGCGAGGCAGTGATCCTGGACGAAGGCGATGCCGGCAGCCGCGGCGCGTTGCGCCGCGGCGTTATCCACGATGCCCAGCTGCAGCCAGATCAGCTTCGGGTGTACCGCGATCGCTTCATCGACGATCGCTGCCACATGCTCGCTGCGGCGAAACACGTCCACGATGTCGATCGTGTGCTCGCGAGCGGCATCGCTGAGGGTGGGGTAGCTCTTCTCTCCCAGAATCTCGGTGTGACCCGGATTCACCGGCACGATCGTGTAGCCGGACCGCTGCATGTGGCGCGCGACGGAATTGCTGGGCCGCATCGGATTAGGGGAGAGTCCCACGACCGCGATCGTGCGCGCCTCGCCGAGCAACGCGCGGAGCCCCGAGTCGGAGGGCATCATTCCTCGTGCTTGTGCACGTGCGGCGTGCCGCTCACCGCACGACCGACCAGCACCATCCCCGATCGGTCGGCGATCGTCACCGCGAGCGTGGACCGCACACTCGGCGTGGCCACCCACGCGAGTCCCGCGCGCGCCGCCTTGAAGGCGAGCTCGGCGGAAATGCGGCCGGTGACGAGGAGGCCGCGACCCACGACCTTGGTCCGTGCCAGCACCGCGGCGCCAATCACCTTGTCCACGGCGTTGTGCCGGCCGATGTCCTCCGCATGAAACAGCAAGGTCGTGCCGTCGGTGAGTGCGGCGGCATGAATGCCGCCGGTTTCGTTGTAGCGCGCGCCCGCGGCAAACAACTGCTTGAACAGCACGCGCAACACGTCGGGAGGGGGCGGGTCGCCCCGCAGCGGAGCGGAGTGCGCCATCGCGTCCGGGTCGGCCAGCATCGTGGCCACCGCGCCGCAACCCGACGCAAGGACGCGCTTGCGGTTTTCACCCTTCACCTGGGCGAGCCGGTCGGGCTTGACGTCGGCCCAGAAGCCCAGGTCGGGCGCGCACGGGCGCAGCTGCACGAGGTCGTCGAGCGACGCGATGTAGCCCTCCCCATGCAGCCAGCCGACGACCAGCTCCTCGAGCTGATCGGGCGTGCACATCCACGTGACGGCGGGCTCGCCGTTCACTTCGAGCCAGACGGGCCATTCCTCGACGACCGCCGAGTCGGCCCGCATCCGGCCGCTACGTTTCCCCGCGGTATTCGGCGTAGAGATGGGGACTCTCCTCGATGCGCACGCAGTCCAGCGCCACGCCCGCCGGCAGCTCGCCGGCGAATCGTCGGTGGCACCGGCAAATTCCGGGGTGTCGGGAAAGCGGTGCGTCGCCGTGAACTCGACGATCCGCGTCAGATACGCTGTCGGCATTCCTTAGAATACCTGGACCGCCGTGGCCTTGAAAGAGAAGACGACTCCAGCGCCGGGCGTGAGCGCCAAATCGCGGGCGGCTTCCGCGGTGACGGCGGCTACGAGCTCGACCCCGTTCATGTCGGCGCGCACATGGACGCCGGCGCCGCGCTGCTCGATCGCCATGCCGGTCACTCGGCCCCTGAAGACGTTGCGCGCCGACGAGGCAAGTGGCTCGCGGCTGACGAAGATGTCGGTCGGGGGCAGGGCGAGAACCGCGGGGCCGGTCCGATCCGTCATGACCACGATCTCGATGCCCCCGACGGGCACGCTCTTGACGCCGTCGCCCGGCGGCAGCTCGACGCGAAACAGATTCTCCGGCGTGACCGGCGACAGGCGCCCATCGGCGAGCGTGCGGATATCGTCGGCCCAGCGATAGGCATCTTCGAGCTGGTGCGACGCGATGCATACCGCGAAGGGGCGCTCGGCGCGCTCCGCGGCAAGCGCCCGATAGAGCGCGCCCGCCGCGGCGCGGTCGGCGGAGCTGGCGGGCTCATCCAGCAGCAGCACGTCGGTGCGCAGCGCCAGCGCCCGCGCGACGGCGACGCGCTGCACCTCGCCGTCGGAAAGCTCATGACGCCGGCGGTCGAGCAGGGGAGCCAAACCGAGTCTGCCGACCACATCTCCAAGGATCCCGTTTCCCGCCGTGCCACCGATGTCCCTGATCCGTAGGCCGTATTCCAGATTGTCGCGCACCGTCCCGCGAAAGAGGATGGGGCGCTGCTCGACGAGCGTGACACGCCGGCGCAGCGACGCGGGAGCTCGGCGAGGTACGACCGTCCCGTTGAACAGCACCTGGCCTTCGGTCGGCGCCTCGAGGAGCGCGAGCAGACGGAGCAGCGTGCTCTTGCCGGCGCCGTTGTGTCCCACGACGGCCACCATTCCCGCCCGCGGCAAGGCGAACTGCTCGAGGTCGAGCACCAGTCGCCCCTCATAGCGGTGCCGCACGCCGCGCAGCTCAACCACTGCCGCGTCCTTGCAGGACCTGCAGCGCGATGTTGACGAGGAGCGCCAGGATGACGAGCACGAGCCCCAGTGCGAGAGCGAGGCCGAAGTCGCCTTGTGAGGTATACAGCGCCACCGCCGTGGTCAGCGTGCGCGTGGAGCCCCGGATATTGCCGCCGATGATCATGGCCGCGCCGATTTCGGCGACCACCTGACCGAACGCGGCGGTGATCACCGCCGCGAGCGCGAAGCGCGCCTCGCGTGCCACGGTCCATGCCACCCGCCACCGACCCGCTCCGAGCGTCTCTGCGGTACGGCGGATGCGCGGATCGACGCCCTGCACCGCGGCGGCCGACAGCGCCGCGGCGATCGGCAAGGCGAGTAAGACGTCGCCGACGACGATGCCTTGCCACGTATAGAGCCAGCCGAGTCCACCGAGCGGGCCGCGGCGCGAGAGGAGACCGTAGAGCAGCAGGCCGACGACCACGGTCGGGAAGGCGAGCGCGGTGTTGACCACCGTCAGCGCCCCACGCCGTCCCCAGAACGCCCGCGTTGCGAGGAAGTAGCCCAGCGGCAGGCCGACGGTGCAGGAGATCGCGGTCGCGACGACGGCAACTTTGAGCGTGAGAAGGGCGATCCCGAAGACTTCGGAATCACCCGTAACGAGTAGCGCCCACGCCCGCCGGAAGCCTTCGGCTAAAAAATCCATCCGATGCCGAGACTGATCCAGGGATGCAGCGTCCAATCGTTCAGCGGTTGGGACAGCGGGAGCACCCGCGACCCATCAGGCGCCAGCACAGAGTGGAACGAGACGGGATACTTGAGCCGCCACAGGTGGGCGCGCAGGTCGGCATTGACGAGTACGCGGCGAACCGGATACCAGCGCACACCGCTCTCGAGCGCGAGTGTGAGCTTGGTCCCAAACCGGTAGCCGCTGCGGGTCGTGTCGCCCGGCGAATTCACATCGAACATGAGTCCCAGCCCGGTCCCCAGATACGGGGCGAAGCCGCGCCAGGTCTTTCCGCCGGTGAGCCGCAGCTGCATGCCGACCTCGAACAAGCCGAGATCGGACTTGAACGGTCCCGTCCGGCGGGCGGGTGACGACGAATCGGCGCGCGGATCGATGATGAACCGGTCGCCGTGCAGGTAAGCGCCGGTGAATTGGAAATGGATCGACCGGCCGGCCGGGATTTCGTAGCGCGCGCCGAACGTGAGCGCGTTGCTCGTCCCCGCGCCGGCGGTGCCCCGGTCCGCCCCCAGGTGGCCGACAAAGAACACCGGCCCTGAGTGCAGCAGGATGTCGTGGTACGGGCTCGCGCCGGGGTCGTGGCCGACCTGGGCGGAAAGTTGGACTGTTGGAATGTTGGAAAAAAGCATTCCGAGGATGATCCACCTTCCAACCTTCCAAACTTCCAACCGTCCAGTCATCAGTCAGTCTCCCTCAAGTCCCGTCCCGTCATTTCCTTCGGAGGCTCGATGCCGAGCAGGTGCAAGATCGTCGGTCCGACGTCGCGAAGCGAGCCACCGGCACGTAGCGGCTTCGTCCCGGCACCGTCCCCGACGATCACGAAGGGCACGGGATTCGTGGTGTGCGCGGTGTGCGGCCCGCCCGTGGCGGGATCGATCATCAATTCGCAATTGCCGTGATCCGCCGTCACCAACACCGTCGCACCGGCCGTTGATGCTGTGGTGAGGACCCGCGCCAGACAGGTGTCGACGGTTTCGACCGCCTTCACCGCCGCCGCCAGGACACCCGAGTGTCCGACCATGTCACCGTTGGCATAGTTACACAGAATGAAGTCGTGCTGCTTGCCGGCAATCGCCTTGCACAGCACGTCGGTCACACCGGGCGCGCTCATCTCCGGCATCAAATCATAGGTCGCCACTTTCTGCGACGGGACCAGCAAGCGCTCCTCGCCCTTGTACGGCGGCTCATACCCACCGTTAAAGAAGTACGTGACGTGCGCGTACTTCTCCGTCTCGGCGGTGCGGAACATCGTCTTGCCGTTGTCCGAGAGCACTTCCGCGACGATACGCGACAGCACCATCGGCTCGAAGGCGGCGGGGAAGGGCAGGCTCGCGTCGTATCGGGTCATGGTAGCGAGCCGGACGGCCGGCCGGGGGGGGCCCTTCACATCGAATCCGTCAAAATCGGGAGCCGCGAGCGCGCGCACGATCTGGCGCATCCGGTCGGCGCGATAATTGAAGCAGAAGATGCCGTCGCCGTTCTTGATCAGCGGTGCACCGCTGATGACCCGGGGTTTGACGAATTCGTCGGTCTCGCCCGCGGCGTACGCCTGCTGGATCGCGGTGATGGGATCGGAGACTGGCACGCCGACGCCGTTCACCATCGCGTCGTACGCGAGCTTGGTGCGATCCCACCGCTTGTCGCGGTCCATGGCGTAATACCGGCCCACCACGCTCGAGACGACCGCCCGACCGCCGCCGTTGTCTTTGACCGCCGCCATCAGTTCTTGCATGAACCCCAGCGCCGATTTCGGCGGCGTATCGCGTCCATCGAGCCATGCATGAATGGCGACCGGCACCCCCGCATTCCGGCCGAGCTCCACCGCAGCAAGTAGATGCGTGTCCAGGGCATGAACGCCGCCGGTGCCGATCAATCCCATCACGTGCAACGTGCCGTCGCGCCGACGTGTATCCTCCACCAGCTTCACCAACGCGGGAATGCGAAAGAACTGTCCAGAATCGATCGACTGTGAGATACGCACGATGTCCTGCGGCACGACGCGGCCGGCGCCCAGATTCAGGTGGCCCACTTCGCTGTTGCCGATCTGTTCGTCGGGCAGACCAACGGCGAGACCGGACGCTTCGAGCAGTGTGCGCGACGCGCGCGCCCACAGCTTGTGCCACACCGGTGTCTCGCCGAGCTCGATGGCATTGCCCTCGCGG
>QHUE01000134.1 GCA_003221825.1 Gemmatimonadota bacterium | reverse complement strand
GGTGATCAACAAGCGACGGCCCCCTCCCCCCCTCGTGTGCATCGATCATCATGTCGGTCCCGTGAAACTGCCCCCGGGCCCCTGCCTCATCGCGCCGGAAGCGACGGCCACCGCCGAGCTCGTGTTCGATCTGGCGAGCGTGGCTGGTTGGCCGCTCACGCCCGAAGTCGCGCAGGCGCTCTATGTGGGGCTGCTCACCGATACCGGCGGATTCCGCTTCTCGAACACGACGGCGCGCGCCCTGCGCGTTGCCGCGGCGCTGCTCGAGAAAGGCGTCGACCCCGAGTCGATCTACGCGTCGGTGTATGCCAGCGCGCCGGAAGGCCGCGTGCGGCTGCTCGCCGAGGTGCTGCAGACACTGGTCGTGGAGCCGGAGGTCGGGCTGGCGTGGGTGAGCGTGCCGGCGGACGCGCTGCGCCGCCATGACGTGACCGCGGATGATCTCGATGGCATCGTCGAATTCCCCCGCTCGATTGCGGGTGTCCGCATGGCGCTCTTGTTCCGATATATCGGCAACGGCCGCGTCAAAGTCTCATTTCGCTCGATGGGTGAGGTGGACGTCGCGGCGCTCGCCCATCAGTTCGGCGGCGGCGGCCACCATCGTGCCGCGGGCGCGTCGTTGGCGGGCACTATGGCGGAGGTGGAGGAGAAGGTGCTGGGTGCCGCACGAGCGTTTCTAGCGAACGGCAAACCCGCATGAGCAACAAGACGATCAAAACCGACGTCGAGCGGGCGCTGGGCGGAGTCACCAATCCCCGCCACGGCCGCGATATCGTCGCGGCCGGGATGGTGAAGGACGTCGCCGTCGACTCAGCCGGCGCCGTCAGTTTCACGTTCGTGCTCACGCGCGAGGATCCGGGCTCGCTCGCGCGCCAGGCGCGTAAGGCGGTTGAAAGCATTCCCGGTGTGACGGCGGTAAAGATGAACGTCGTAGACTCGGCCGATGGTCGCGCACAACCGACTGTCCGACCGCGACCGCCAGGGAGTCCTTTAGGGTCCGACCGTCCGACCGCCCCACCTCCGCCTCCGACCGCCGACGAGATGCCGGCGCTAGGCAAGGTTCTCGCGATCTCGAGCGGCAAAGGCGGCGTCGGTAAGTCGACCGTATCGGCCAATCTTGCCGCGGCGCTTGCGCGGGATGGTCACCGCGTCGGCTTGATGGACGCGGACATTTACGGCCCCAACATCCCGCGCATGTTCGGCGAGAATGCCAAGCCGGAGGTGCAGGGCGGCAAGATCCAGCCGCTCGAGGCTCACGGCGTGAAGCTGATGTCGCTCGGCTTCATCGTCGAACGCGATGCGCCGGCGATCTGGCGCGGCCCGATCATCATGAAGATCATCACCCAGTTCCTGCGGGACGTCGCGTGGGGCGAGCTCGACTATTTCTTCGTCGATCTGCCGCCCGGTACCGGTGACGCGCAGCTCTCCCTCACGCAGATCGTCCGCCTCCACGGCGCCATCATCGTGACCACGCCGCAGGAAATGGCGGTCGGCGATTCGCTGCGCGGCGCCAAGATGTTCGAGCGCGTCGGCGTCGGCGTGGTCGGGATCGTCGAGAACATGAGCTATTTCGTCTGCCCGCATTGTCACGAGCACTCCGAGGTGTTTCTCGCGGGCGGTGGCAGCCGCCTGGCCGCCGAGCTGGGCGTGCCGCTCCTGGGCCAGATTCCGCTGCAGGCGGGGATGGCGGAGCTGGCGGACCGCGGCGAGCCGATCGTCGTCAGCCAGCCCGATTCGCCGGCCGGCCTGGCGCTGCGCGAGTTGGCCCGCACCGTCGTGACGCGCACGGCGGACCTCGCTCCCGCTGTGCCGATTACAGCGCCCCCCGCCGTCGGCTGACGTGCGGGTGCTCGCGGCGATCATGCTGGCCTTGCAGAGCGCACCGCGTGTCGCCCGGTCGCCTGATGCGCTGCACGCCGTGCGTGCCGGGCTGGATACGCTGTATGGGGGCGACTTCGCGGGTGCGGCCGCCTACTTCGCCGCGCTCGCCGCAGATGAACCGACCGATCCGGCGCCGGTCGTCTTCCAGGCGGGCGCCTACATCTGGTGGGCCTCGGCCCAGGACTCCGCCGACTTCGCGCTGCAACGCATCGACTCGCTGCTCGGCGTGGCGATGGCGCGGGCGCGCGCCGCGGGCCCCGCCGCGGATTTCTGGCTGGCCACGGCGCTCGGCTATCGCGCGCGCCAGCGCGAGGAGCATGGTCACGGCTACGGCGCGGCCAAGGACGCGAAGGCGATGCGCGACATCTACCGCCGGCTGCTCGCCGCGGATTCGACGTGCACCGACTGCTATCTGGGATTGGGCGTCTACGACTACGGGCTGGCGCGCGCGGGCGCGCTGGCGCGGCTGGTCGCGCGCCTCATCGGTCTGGGAGGCGGCAACGCGGAGCGCGGCATTCGCTACATGCGCCGGGCGGCGCATGACGGCGATTTGGCGAGCGTCGAGAGCACCTGGGTTCTGGCCGCCGCGTTGCTGCGCGAGGCGACGCGGGATCCCGCCGGGCGCGAAGTCCTGGAGCGCGAAGCGCGCGGCTATGTCGAAGGACTCGCCGCGCGCTATCCACGCAATCCGGTGTTTCAGCGTTTTCTGCGGGAGGTTCCCGCCAAGACCTCAGCGGCTGAACTGATAGGATCGCCGGCTCGTGCCGCGACGGCGGCGGTTGCCGGACCGCCGCCGATCGGGCGTCGTGAGTGCGCCGAGTTTGCCGAGCATGTTGTGCACGTGGCTCTTCACGGTATTTGTCGCGATGTTGAGCCGCCGCGCAATCTCTTTGTTGCCGAGTCCCGTCGCGATCAGCGCTTTGATCTCCTGCTCCCGCTTCGTCAGCCGGACGACGATCCCCCTGTCGCCGGCGCGGCGAGCCGCGCGCCGCCGGCTCAGCGAGCGGTCGCGGGCGTCGGCCCGCCTCTCTGATCCGCGCCTACGCTCGGACGAGACCCGACGCTCCGTACGGCGAGTGATCCAGGGCACGGTCCCCTCCTTGTTTGGGCCTAATCTATTGCGGGCCGGGAACTAGGACATTCATCGGGGGAATTAGGTGATTCATGACGAATCGCTCCTTTAGTCTAGGCCGGATGAGCCAGTCAGCCCGCCGCGTGGCGCTGCTATTCGGGCTGGCCGCGGTCTACTACGTCGCCGCGAAGCTCGGCCTGCGATTCGCATACATTAACAGCTCGGTCACCACGATCTGGCCGCCCGCCGGCATCGCGCTCGCCGCGTTCGTGCTGCTCGGCTACGGCGTCTGGCCCGCGATTTTCGCGGGCGCCTTCTTCGCGAATATGACCACCACCGGCTCGGTGTTCCCGTCGGTCGGCATCGCAGTCGGCAATACGATGGAAGGGCTGCTCGCGGCGTACCTGGTCAACCGGTTCGCGCGCGGGGGGCGGGTGTTCGACCGCGTGCGCGACATCATCCGGTTCACGCTGCTCGCCGCGATCGTCAGCACGGCGCTCGCCGCGACGGTCGGCGTCGCGGCGCTCGCGCTGGGCGGTCTCGTGTCGGCGGACGACGCGCCGCGGGTCTGGCTGACGTGGTGGCTCGGTGACGGGGTCGGCGACATCGTCGTCGCGCCGGCGCTGATTCTCTGGATCGGCGTCAAACTCGGCCCGGCGTGGACCAGGCGACAGGTCGTCGAGGCCGTCGCGCTCGCGGTGGTCGCCGCGCTCGTGACGCTGGCGCTGTTCGGCGGCGTCTTCCCGACGCGGCATTACCCGCTGACGGTCCTGCTCTGGCCGGTGATGATCTGGGTGGCGTTCCGCTTCGGCCCGCGCGAGGCCGCAACCACGATGCTGATCGTGTCGGCGATCGCGATCTCGCGGACGCTGTCCGGCGTCGGTCCGTTCTCCGTGTACGCCACCAACGAGTCGTTGGTGCTGCTCCAAGTGTGGACCGGCATCACCGCGGCAGCGAGTCTCGTGCTTGCGGCCGCGGTCGCGTCGCAGCGCGATATCCAGGGGACGTGGCGCG
>QHUE01000133.1 GCA_003221825.1 Gemmatimonadota bacterium | reverse complement strand
CCCGCGTCCCGTCCTGCGGCGAATAGGCAAACGCGCCCATGCGGTCGAACTGCGCCTCTTCCAGAAACGCGAGCAGGGCGCGGAAATCCTCGTCCGTCTCGCCGGGGAAGCCCACCAGGCATGTCGTCCGAATCGCGAGATCGGGAATGGCGCCGCGCAGCCACGCGAGCTTCTCCCGCAGCGTGCGCAGGCGCTCGGGGCGACGCATCCGCTCCAGCATGCGATCGGTGGCGTGCTGGATCGGCATGTCGATGTACGGCACGATCCTCGGGTTCCGCGCCATCAGCTGAACCAAACGCTCGTTGATCCCCGCCGAGTAGACGTACAGCAACCGAAACCACGGGACGGTCGTCTCGCGCAGCAGCGCCTCGAGCAGATCGGGCAGTTTCGGGCTCCCGACTCCTAGATCCCGGCCCCAGTGACCGAGATCCTGCGCGACGAGGTTGATCTCCTTCGCCCCCTCCGCCTCGAGCTGCTGCGCTTCGCGCACCAGGCGCGTCAGCGGCTCGGAACGGTGCTTGCCGCGCATCAGGGGAATGGCGCAGAAGGCGCACGTGTGGTCGCAGCCTTCGGAGATCTTGAGGTAGCGCACATGCGGCTGGTCGCCGAGGAACTGCCGCACGCCGGGATGCTCGGCGACCGGATCGGCGATCAGTCCCCGTTCTGCAAGCGCCGGAACGAGGTGGTGTAGTTCGGAGAACCCGAGAAACAAATCCACTTCGGGAATCTCAGTTTGCAGCTCATGCTTGTATCGCTGCACGAGACAACCGACCGCCACGACCGCCTTGACCGCCGCAGTGGTCTTGAGTTTTGCCGCGCCCAAAATCGCGTCGATCGATTCCTGCTTCGCGGCGTCGATGAACCCGCAGGTGTTCACGAGAATCACGTCGGCTGCGGGTAGCTCGGATGTGACGACGGCGCCGTGCCCGACCAGCTCGCCCACGAGCCGCTCCGAGTCCACCGTCGCCTTGTCGCAGCCGAGCGAGATGACGCCGAGCTTCATCCGCGGTAGTTCCCGAACCGGAGCTCGATGCCGAAATCCTGCGCGCGCAGGAAGGCGATGACTTCCTGGAGCTCGTCCTTGGAGGGGGCCGACACCCGGATCTCTTCGCCCTGAATCGATCCTTGAGCTTTTTTGAACTTTTTGTCCTTGATCGCCTTCACGATCGCCTTCGCTTTTTCCTGCGGGATCCCCTGCGTGAGCTTGATCTCGCGCCGCACGGTGTCGTTCGCCGCCGGCGTGATCACGCCGAGCTCCATGTTTTTCACCGGCACGCCGCGCTTGATCATCTTCGACTGCAGCACGTCGAACAGCGCTTTCATCTTGAAGTCGTCGTCGGCGATCAACGTCAGCGTCGCCTTGGCACGATCAAACGCGATCGACGCCTTCGAGCCTTTGAAGTCGTAGCGCTGGATGATCTCTTTCTGGGCTTGATTGACGGCGTTGTCGACCTCTTGGAGGTCGGCACCGGTGGAAACGTCAAACGATGCGGTGGAGGCCATAGGGCGGGTAATCTACCCGCCCCGACCCTAGGACAGGAAGCTTTCCAGCGCGCGAGCTCTGGAGACGTGACGGAGCCTCGCCAGCGCCTTCTCCTTGAGCTGCCGGACCCGCTCGCGCGTGATGCCGAGCTGCGAGCCGATTTCCTCGAGCGTCATCGGCTCCTGCCCCTCGAGCCCGAAGTAGAGCCGCAGAATGCGGGCCTCGCGCTCCTTCAGCGTCGCCAGCACCGACTCGATCGATTCGGTGAGGGCGTGCTCGAAGATCTCGTCGTCGGGACCCGGATTCGTCGTGTCGGGCAAGTAGTCGAGTAATTTGTTGTCTTCGCCGGGCGTGAGCGGAGCGTCGAGCGAGAGGTGCGCCTGCGAGATCGACAACGTCTTGGCGACTTCTTCCTCGGAGATGTCCATCCCCTCGGCGATCTCTTCGACCGTCGGCTCGCGCCCCAGCTCCTGGAGCAGCGACGCCGAGCGCTTGCCGATCCGGTGCAGCGTGCCCGCGCGATTCAGCGGCACGCGCACGATGCGCGACTGCTCGGCGAGCGCCTGGAGGATCGCCTGGCGAATCCACCAGACCGCGTACGAAATGAACTTGATGCCTTTGGTTTCGTCGAACTTGTGGGCGGCGCGGATCAGGCCGAGGTTGCCCTCGTTGATCAGGTCGGAAAGCGAGACGCCCTGATTCTGATATTTCTTGGCGACCGACACGACGAACCGCAGGTTGGAGCGGACGAGCTTGTCCAGCGCCTCCGGATCCTGTTGCTTGATCCGCTGCGCGAGCGTGACTTCTTCCTCGCGCGTAATCAGCGGGTACTGGCTGATTTCCCGCAAATACTGATCCAGAGATCCCTCGTCAAATGATGCGCGCTTCGCCGTATTCAGCTGCATGGGGTGGTCACAGTTGTCCCGGTTGTCGCCGAGGACGAAATACTTGTCCATCGGGACACGCAGCGGACCCCAGGTATCGCGCGTCGGGTGATAGCGGCGGCGCTGTTCCGTATCGCGCCGCACCAGATACTCGCGCTGCCAGTTGAACTCGGGATCGAATCCGTCGTGCAGGGGATCGACGCGCTGCACGTACGGCTCCTCCAGCGTGCGGCCGTTCACGTACACCTGCCCCAGCCGCATTTCGACGACGTCGCCCGGCACGCCGATCACGCGCTTCACATAGCTCAGCGTCGGGTCCTTCGGATAGGCGAAGACGATCACGTCGCCGCGGCGCGGCGTATTGAAGCCGGGCAGCCGGGCGTTGGTGCCGGGTATCTGCGCGCCGTACACGGCTTTGTTCACGAACAAGAAATCCCCCGCCAGCAGCGTGCGTTCCATACTGCCCGAGGGGATTTGAAATGCTTCGAGAAGGAAAGTGCGGATGATGAGAAACAGCACGAGCGCCATACCGAGCGAGCGCATCCAACTGTCGAACCAGCGCGACAATACGGAACGTCGCGATGATGGAGGCGACGGGAGCCGCGGGGTGTCAACGCCGTTTCCAGCGGGTGGGGCTCCCAAGTCAAGCATGTGACTTATCTTAGCAATGGGGCCCGCACGGCGCAACGGTGACACCCCATCCGCGGGGCCCAGCCCATTGCCGCACTCTGACTCGGAATTCAGAAACGGGGTCCGGGTGACGCACCCGGGCGGCGAGACACCCCACCCGACCTTCTCGCTCGATGCGAAACCATGTGACCGTCGTCTCCGGCAGCGCGTCGAGCGCGTCACGTTCGAGGATCGCCCCGCCCGTCGCGAGCACCACAACCACCGACTCGTACGGCATGCCCTGACGCTAGCCGTCCGCTGGTGATCGCCGTCACCATTCTGTCGCGGGTTGGGGCTCAATAACGCGGCAGCGTCGGATCGACCTCCGCCTGCCAGCGCAGGATCCCGCCCGACAAATTCGCAACGCGGGCGAAGCCTGCATCGGCAAGATGCGACGCGGCCGCCCGGCTGCGACTGCCGCCCTTACAGTACACGACAACCTCCCGATTCCGATCGAGCGTCTGGACCACGTCGGGGAGCGTCGCCAGCGGTACGAGCCGCGCGCCGGGAATCCGCGCGATGTCCCATTCGAATTGTTCGCGCACATCGATCAGCTGCAGATCCTCCTCACGCGCCAGCCGGCTCTGGAGCTCGCGCGGCGTGACCTCGACGAACCCTCCGACCGCCCGGGGCTCCGCCTCCGCCGCTCGCACGCCGCAGAATTGCTCGTAATCGATGAGCGTCTGGATCTCATGCGTCCCGCACGCGGGACACGTTGGGTCCTTCCGAACGTTGACCGTGCGGAACTGCATGCCGAGCGTGTCGATGAGCAGCAGACGGCCCGCGAGGGGCTCGCCCACGCCGACGATCAGCTTGATCGCCTCAGTCGCCTGAATCGTCCCCACCAGGCCCGGCAACACGCCCAGCACGCCGCCCTCGGCGCAGCTCGGCACGAGGCCCGGCGGCGGCGGTTCGGGAAAGAGGCAGCGATAGCACGGACTGTCGGGCAGCGCAAAGACCGACGCCTGACCCTCGAAACGGAAAATGCTGCCGTAGACGTTTGGCTTGCTCAGCAGGACGCACGCATCGTTGACGAGATAACGCGTCGCGAAGTTGTCGGTGCCGTCCACGACGATGTCGTAGCCGCTGAGAATGTCGAGCGCGTTCTTCGACGTAAGCGCGGTCTCGTACGTCTCCAGCCGCACATGCGGGTTCACGTCGGCGATGCGCTCCCGCGCCGAGAGCAGCTTGGGCCGGCCGACGTCCTTGGTGCCGTGCAGGATCTGCCTCTGCAGGTTCGTGACATCGACGTTGTCGAAGTCCACAAGACCGAGCGTCCCAACGCCGGCTGCGGCGAGATAGAGCGCCGCGGGGGAGCCGAGCCCGCCTGCACCGATGAGCAGAACCCGGGCGGCTTTCAGCTTTTCCTGACCCGGAACGCCGACGTCCGGGAGAATGAGGTGCCGGCTGTAGCGCACCAGCTCGGCCTGGGCGAGAGTCGTCATCGCTCAACCTCCGGCGATGGCAGGAACGACGATGATCTCATCGCCGTCGCGCACGCTCGCCGCAAATCCGCCCTGGAGTCTGGCGTCGTCGTCGTTCACATAAAACGTGACGAAGGGATACGGCTTGCCCTCGCCGTCACGTAACCGTGGAGCCAACCCTGGGAATCGCTCCGCAACGTCGGCGACGACATCGCCCAAGGTCGACCCGTGTGCTTCGAGAGACCGCCGGCCGTCGGCGAGTTTCGCCAGCACAGCCGGCAGTTGGAGTGTGACGCTCATGATATCTCCGTCGAAACTGGTTGAACTGTTTGCGGAATGTTGGTCACCGTGGCACCCGCGACGGTACTCGAGCACTTGATCAGTTCGGCCTCGATGCCGATCTCGCGCCACGCCGCGATCATGGCGGCACCGACGGCAGCGGACCGCTCGCGGGGCGCGATCGCAACGATTGCAGAGCCGGCGCCCGACAACGTGGCGCCGAATGCCCCGGCGTGCTGCGCCGCTGCGACGACCGCATCGTAGCCCGGAATCCGCCCGCGCCGGAACGGTACATGCAGCACATCATCGAGCGCGGCGCCCAGTAGTACGCCATCGCCGGTCGCCAGACCCTGCACGAGCGCCGCGGCCCGGCTGGCCGCAACGACCGCATCGCTGTGGGGCAACGTGTGTGGCAGCGCGGCGCGCGCGGCTTTCGTGTCATTCGGAAATGGCGGCACCGCAATCAGCAGCTCGATCGCGGGCGAGACACGCAGCGACGAAGAGACCAATCCGGCCGGCGTGTGGACGCTCAACACCGCGCCACCGTGAATTGCCGGGGCCACGTTATCGGGATGACCTTCGATCGTTGTAGCGATTTCGAGGATTTTGGCGCGCGACAGACCCAGATCGAGCGCCGCGTCTGCCAGCAATGCGCCCGCCACGATCGCCGCCGCTGATGAGCCGAGACCACAACCGACCGGAATGTCCGAGGCGGCCTCGATCGTCGCCCCCGTCCCCGCGGGCGATGCACCACCCGCGGCGCACGCGGCGCGGAAGCCACGCGTGAAGAGATCCTGGTCCGCCCGTACGCGGACGGCGCTCAACGTGCCGCGGCGAAGGATCGAGATCCCGGTTCCCCCCAGCGTGACGGAAGCGACGAGCCAGCGGTCGACCGCGACGCCGATACAATCAAAGCCCGCGCCGAGATTGCTCGAGCTCGCGGGCACACGCACCCGCGCCGTCATGACGCCTCCTCCACGAGCGCACGCACCTCGGCCACGCGCGGCGCAATGACGGGCGCCGCGCGCAACACGGGAGCGACGGCGTCGACCGTTTTCAGGCCATTTCCCGTGATGCACAGCACCACGTCGTCATCCGCCGAGAACCGGCCCTCGCCCGCCAGCGCCAGTGCCGCAGCGACCGTGACGCCGCCGGCCGTCTCGGTGAAGATCCCGACCGCTTCGGCCAGCAGTCGGATTCCTGCAACCAACTCGGCATCCGAGACCGCGGCGGCCCAGCCGCCCGACTCGAGAATTGCACGCTTGGCGAACAGCCCATCGGCGGGGTTTCCGATCGCAATCGAACGAGCAATCGTCTGAGGGATCACCGGTGTCACCGCATCGGCATTCTCGCGCACCAGCCGCACGATCGGTGCGCACCCCGCCGCCTGCGCGCCGAAAATCCGGGGCGCGCCTCCGGTCACCAGTCCCGCGGCGCTGAACTCCCGAAATCCTTTCCGCAGCTTGGTCACTAGCGAGCCGCCCGCCATCGGCGCAACGACCGCGGTTGGTAGCCGCCACCCCAGCTGTTCCGCAATCTCGAACGCCATCGTCTTCGAGCCTTCGCCGTAGTAACCGCGCAGGTTGACGTTCACGATGCCCCAGCCGAACAGATCCGCCACCTGGGCGCAGAGACGATTCACGTCGTCGTAGTGACCACGCACGCGGACCAGTCGCGCCCCATACACGCC
>QHUE01000132.1:1642-7406 GCA_003221825.1 Gemmatimonadota bacterium | reverse complement strand
GAAGGATTACACGTTCATCCGGCCCGGCATCGCGGTGACGATCAGTGCGGTGACCCTCGCACTGGCCCTGGTGATCGGATTGTGGCTGATCTTGACCTTGAACGAGGCCGCCACCACGGCGGCCCGGGGCGCCCGCACCTCCGCGACGCTGCATCGCTACAACGCGGGACTCGAGGTGTGGCGCGAAATGGCGACCGGCATCGATCCGCGCTTCCACCGCGTCGAGGCGGTCGCGCAGCGGGACAGCCTGGGACGCCAGCTCCGGGTGCAGCTCGCCGATCTCGGGAACTCCATGACGGACGATCACGATCGGCAGCTCGTGCAAACCGTGCTGGGCGGCCTGACGAGCACGGGCAGCGGTGCTGGCACCGATTCGCGTCAGGCAATGATCGTGCTGCTCGCCAAGCAGGATGACACGATCTTCCAAGCGGCCCTGGCGTCGCAACGGGCGGTCCTGCTTTCCGCCGTTCTCCTGGCCCTTACGATCATCGCCGCGGGCATGCTGATCGTGCCGATGGCGTGGCTGTACGTGCGGTACAAGCGGGGCGCGGCGATCGAGGTGAAGGTGTAGATGGCCAAGACCGCCGCGCGCCGGTCGCCCCCGACGACCATCGAGAGCTCGCGCGACCGCGAGCGGCTGCGCACCGTCGTATTTCCCGAACACTCCGACCTTGCAGTCTCGGTCGCCGAGCGGATCGTCGAGGTCATTCATCGCGAGACGCGCGCCAAAGGCCGGGCGGTGCTCGGTCTCGCCACCGGCAGCACGCCGCTGGGCGTCTATGAAGAATTGATTCGCCGCCACGAGGCGGGCGACGTCGATTTCTCGCACGTCATCACGTTCAATCTCGACGAGTACTACCCGATGACGCCCGACAGTCCCCACAGCTACCAGCGCTACATGTGGGAGAACTTCTTCGCGCACGTGAACATCGCGAAGCAGAACGTCCACATCCCCGACGGCACGATTCCGCGCGAGCGCGTGGCGGAAGCGTGCACCGCATATGAAGAAGCGATTCGGACGGCCGGCGGCATCGACTTCCAGCTGCTCGGCATCGGCAAGACGGGGCACGTCGGATTCAACGAGCCCGGATCCGACGCGACCTCGCGGACCCGCATCGTCACGCTCGACACGCTGACCCGGAAGGACGCCGCCGCCGACTTCTTCGGCGTGGAGAACGTCCCGCGGGAAGCGCTCACGATGGGCGTCGCCACGATTCTCGATGGCAAGGAGATCGCCCTGCTCGCGACCGGCGAGCACAAGGCGGCGATCGTGGCGCGCGCGGTCGAAGGCGACATCTCGCCCGACGTTGCCGCCACGTTCCTGCAGCGCCACCAGAGCGTCACCTGCTATCTCGACCTGCCCGCCGCCGCCGACCTCACGCGCATCAAGACGCCGTGGATCCTCGAGGGCATCGAGTGGACGCCTGCGATGGTCGAGCGGTCGGTCGTGTGGCTCGCGGAACGGAGCGGGAAGGCCGTGCTCAAGCTGTCGGCGCGCGATTACGCCGAGCATCAGCTCAGCCCGCTGCTCGCGCGCGCCGGCTCAGCCGGCCCGATCAACGGCCAGGTCTTCAATCGGCTGCGCGAAAAAATCCGGGGACGCGCCAAGCTGCCTGCGCACGAGCGCGTGCTGGTGTTCTCACCCCATCCGGATGACGACGTCATCTCGATGGGCGGCATTCTCCGCAAACTGTGGGAAAACGAAAACGCGATCGTCGTCGCGTACATGACGAGCGGCAACATCGCGGTGTTCGATCACGACGTGAATCGGCACCTCGACTTCGTGGAGCGGGCCGCTGTCTCGTTGGGCCTCGACACATCCGCCGTGCAGCGCGCCCGCGACACCGTCAATGCCGGCATGGAGCAGAAGACGCCCGGTGACGTCGACATCCCGGTCGTCCAGAATCTCAAGAAATTCATCCGCGAATCGGAAGCGATCGCCGCGCTGGCGGCGGTCGGGATCCCGGCGAGCGCCGCGCGCTTTCTGGACCTGCCGTTCTATCGGACCGGCGAGGTGCGCAAGCGGCCGCTCAGCGACGACGACATCGCGATCGTGCAGCGGCTGATCGAAGAGGTGCGCCCGGATCTCGTCTTCGTCGCCGGCGATCTTTCGGATCCGCACGGCACGCACCGCACCTGCAAAGCCGCCGTCGAGCAGGCGCTCGAGCGCTATCAGGGGGGAGGTCAGCGGCCGGAGGTGTGGCTGTATCGCGGCGCCTGGCAGGAATGGTCGCTCACCGAAGCGGATGTGCTGGTACCGCTGTCGCAGGACGAGTTGAACGCAAAAATCCTGGCCATTTTCCGCCATCAGTCGCAGAAGGACACCGCCCCCTTCCCCGGCTATGACGAGCGGGAGTTCTGGCAGCGGGTGGAGGCCCGGAATCTGGAGACCGCCGCCCGCGCCGATCGGCTCGGGCTGCCCGAGTACTACGCGATGGAAGCCTATGTAATTCAAAGCGCTTAGCCGCAGAGCGTTGCACGTCCCACCGCCCGTTCATTATGTTGGCGCCGCATTCCCCCTTTCCAGGAGGAGGCCCAATCGATGAGCGCTTCAACCACGAAGGCATTGAGTCTGGCGATCGTTGCGGCCGTCTGGGCCGCGATTTCGCATCTTCTAAAGGTCAACCTGCAATTATGGCCCGTGATCGTCGGCCTCGGCTGCTTTGTGGGCGCGGGCGGCGGGGTCATGGGGCTACAGAAGTCGATCCTGGGGACGGTCTCCGGCGTCGTCTGGGCGGCGTTGTACCTCGCCATCTCGGGCGCGCTCGGCAGGCAGCCGCTCGTGGACGCGCTGGTCTTGGGCGTCGCGGTGTTCGGCACGGTGTACCAGGCGCGCTTCCCGCTGCTATCCTATACGACGGGAGCGATCGTGGGTGCCGCGACGTACATCGCCATGGGCTTCCGGGTGTTCGCCATGACCGGCGCGATCCGCGTCGTGATCGCCCTGGTCATCGGTTGTGTCCTGGGGATCGCGGCGGAACGGGTCGCGCAGATGCTTGGTAGAATGAGAGTCGTGCCGGCGATGTCGAATCGTTGATCTAGAACTTCTCGACGGGAGCAAGGCACATGCGGGTTGGCGCGATTGCCGCTGCATGTGCCTTTGCTTTTGCCCCTCTCGCCGCACAGGACAGCACCCGCACGGTACAGGATTCCGCCGTGCGGGTGTTTCTCGATTGTCCCGACACCTTCTGCGATTTCGATTACTACCGCACCGAGATTACGTTCGTGAACTGGGTGCGCGATCGCCAGTTCGCGCAGGTGCACATCCTCGTCACGACACAAAGGACCGGTGGCGGGCAGGAGTTCACACTGGCGTTCATCGGTCTCGAGCGCTTTGGGGGAACCGTGGATACGCTGCGCCGGCTATCCCACACGACAGACACGCAGGACGACATCCGTCGCGGCCTTGCGCAGACGATGCGACTCGGCTTGGTGCGCTTCGCTGCCAAGACGCCAGTCGCCGGGAAGTTGGCGATCAGCTATAGCGCGCCGGTGAGCGCCGCCGCGCAAGTGCGGGATCCGTGGAACTACTGGGTATTCAGTGCGGGTCTGAGCGGCAACCTCAATGGCGAGAAGAGCCTCAAATTCCAGTATTGGTCCGGTCGCCTGTCGGCCGAACGCCTGACCGACGCGTGGAAGATCACGTTCTCGGCAAACCAGAGCTACAACCAGGGCGATTTCTCCACTCCTGTGTTCGACAGCTCGGGCACGCAGATCGGCGAGCAGAAAGTCCGCAACATCAACCGAGGTAACAACGCGAACGCCCTGATTGTGCGAAGCCTGGGCGCGCATTGGTCTTTTGGAGTGCGCGGCCTCGCGTCCTCGTCAACCTTCCTCAATCAAAAGCTTGCCGCTCGAATCGCACCCGCCATCGAGTATGACGTCATTCCATATTCGCAGTCCACACGCCGCCTCCTGACGTTCCGGTACGAAGTCGGCCCCACTGCGTACCGGGGGTTTACAAGGGCTTATCGGTGCGCCTGCTCGGCAGTGTTGGCCTGATTCATGATCAGTTGTCGATACCCAAGGTGGGTGCGTCGGAACAGGACGTCTTGCTGCAACGCCGCCAGCTCGCGACATCCTATCAGTACTTTGGGTTCTTCACTCTGAGTTACACCTTCGGTTCGAAGTTCGCGAACATCGTGAATCCGCGCTTCGGCGACGGTGGCGGCGGCTTCTTCTTCTCTAACTAACCCCCAAAAAACCAAACCCGGAGCAGTTGCGCTCCGGGCTGGCGAGGTCGGGACAAGTGGCCGTCGACACTTGCACCACGACCTACTTCCCTCGTCGTCCAGAATGTAGGAGAATCGTTCTTGGACAAGGTCGCCAAGGCGTGTGCGCTGTGTCAGGGAACCGTCCAGCCGAGTTTGCCAACTGTTGCCGGTTCAGCCTCCACGATGGATTCTTCAATCCATGACTCGTTTCCGGGTGCGACGCGGCGCGGTCGTTGCCGTGTTGCTGGTGCTCGCGTTCGGCGTCGCGGCCGCGCTGGCGGTCCAGGCGTACGGGACGGCGCGCTATCATCGCGCGCAGGCGGATCGTGTGCTGCGCGACTATGCGGCCCTCGCCGCGGCGCGCGTGGCGCAGCGCAGCGCCCAGGAGATCTACTACGCCGTCGTCCCACCGCTGAAAGCGCTGCAGCACGCGCATGAGATGGCGCCGCACAAGCCTTTGCCGGTGCCACGCGATCTGCATTTCGATACGATGGAGCACGAGTTCTCGCTCGCGCCCTACATTCGCTTCACGTTCCGGATGGACCTGAAGACCGGACACCTCAAGACGTCGGGACAGCCGCTGCCGCCGACTGTCCGCCGGTGGTTGCTCGACACGCTACCGGCCCACACGCGCACGGTCTACGACACGTCGTGGCACATGGGCACCGTGCTTGGTCAGCCCGGTGGCGACCGCCGCTATGTCGCGTACACGGTGCTGCGCGATCCTGATGGCATGCTGCGCACCGCGCTCGGGTTCGAGGTGAAGCCGGCCGTCCTCAAGCCGCTCGTCGTGCAGGCGACGGAGAAGTTTGCGCTCCTGCCCCGGCCGCTGACCGGCGGCGTGCAGTACGACTCGATGGGATCGATCATCATCACCGACAACTACGGCGTCGAGATCTATCGCTCCGCCGTCCAATACACCTCGCCCTTCACCGCGCGCGACACGATCGGCACCGACATGGGGAATCTGTTCGCGCAGGCCACACTCCGCGGAGCGGTCGCCGACAAGCTGATCATCGGCGGCCTGCCGAGGTCCCGACTACCCCTGATCCTCAGCCTGCTCGGACTGACGGCGGCGCTCATCGGCACTGCGCTATTCCAGCTGCGGCGTGAATCGCAGCTCACCCGGCTGCGCACCGACTTCATCTCCGGCGTGTCGCACGAGCTCCGGACCCCGCTCGCGCAGATTCGCATGTTTTCCGAGACCCTGACATTGGGGCGCGTGCGCTCCGACGAAGAGCGCCGCCGCTCGCTCGCGATCATCGACCAGGAGGCTCGCCGCCTGACTCATCTCGTCGAGAACCTGCTGCACTTCTCGCGCTCGGAACGGCAGACGGCGCACATCACGCCCGAGCCCACGGCGCTCGCGCCGCTGGTGCAGGAAGTGATCGATGGCTTCGCGCCGCTCGCGGCGGCGCGCGGCGTCACGCTCGCCGCGTCGGTGCCCGAGGACCTCGTCGTGCCCGCCGACCCCGGCGCCGTGCGGCAGATGCTGCTCAACCTGCTCGACAACGCCGTGAAGTACGGCCCCGCGGGGCAGGAAGTGCGCA
>QHUE01000132.1:0-1636 GCA_003221825.1 Gemmatimonadota bacterium | reverse complement strand
CGATGATACGGGCCCCGGCGGGGCTGGAACGCGCGTCGTCATCGAGCTGCCCGCATGATTGCGCCGACGACCGGACCCAAGCGGATCCTCGTGATCGAGGACAACCCCGATCTCGCCTACGGATTGCGCAACAATCTCGAGATCGAGGGCTACGAAGTCGAAGTCGCCAAGGACGGGACGAAAGGGCTGTCGCGCGCGCGGATGGCCAACCCCGATCTCGTCGTGCTCGACTTGATGCTGCCCGGGATGGACGGCTTCCGCGTGCTGCGCGCGCTGCGCGAAGAGGGCCACGGCATGCCGGTGCTGATCCTCACCGCCCGCGGCGAAGAGGCCGACAAAGTCCGCGGTCTCCGCCTCGGCGCCGACGACTACGTCACGAAGCCGTTCGGCGTGCTGGAGCTGCTGGCGCGCATCGAAGCGCTGCTACGACGCATGGTCGCGCCGAAAAAGAACGGCGGGCCGCCGGCGGCGGTTTTCGAGAAGTTCGGCGAGATCGAGGTGCTCACGCCGTCGCGGACGGTGCTGCGCGATGGCGCGCCCGTCGCCCTGACGCCCAAGGAATACGACCTGCTGCTGGCGTTGATCGCGCGCGACGGTGCCTGCATCACACGCTCCGAGCTGCTGACCGAGGTGTGGGGCTACAGCGCCGAAGTCATGAGCCGCACCGTGGACACGCACGTCGCTGAGCTGCGGCGCAAGCTCGAGCGCGATCCCGCCAACCCCAAGCACATTCTCACCGTCCGCAAAACAGGCTATCGTCTGGCGCGATGAGTGCGGGCGCCACGAAAGCCGACGCGCTCCGCCGGCTCCACGTCGAGGGGCCGATGCTGGTGCTGCCGAACGCGTGGGATGCCGGCAGCGCCCGCATCTTTGTCGAAGCGGGCTTCCCCGCCCTCGCGACGACCAGCGCGGGGATCGCGTTCAGTCTCGGGCTGCCGGACGGCGAGCGGATCAGTCGCGACGAGATGCTCGCGGCCGTCGCTCGCATTACCCGCCGGATCTCGGTCCCCATCACCGCCGACATGGAAGCGGGCTACGGGCAGACGCCCGACGCCGTGGCCGAGACGGTACGACGGGTGATCGACGCCGGTGCGGTCGGGATGAATCTCGAAGACAGGGTGGAAGAGAAGCGCCTGATCGACTTCCCGCTGGCGGTCGAGCGCGTGCGGGCGGCGCGTCAGGCCGCCGACGCGACCGGCGCGCGTCTGGTGCTCAACGCCCGAACCGACGCATTTGAAGCCCCGGAGATTCCCCGCGACAAGCGCCTCGCCGAGGCGGTGCGGCGCGGGAACGCGTTTCGCGAGGCGGGAGCCGATTCGGTGTTCGTGCCGTTCGTCGGCGACCGGGGCACGATCGAGCAGCTCGTCCAGCAGATCCGCGCGCCGCTCAACATCCTCGGCACGCCCAATGCGCCGACACTCAAGGAAATGGCGGGCCTAGGCGTGCGGCGCGTGACGTTCGGCTCGGCGCCGATGCGCGCGACGCTCGGCCTGGTGCGACGGATGGCGCGGGAGTGGAAAGAGAAAGGGACCTACGGGACACTCGAGGCGTACGGGATTCCGCTCGCTGAACTGCAAAAGGTTTTCGGTAATCAGTAATCGGTAGGCAGATCATATCAGCGGTGAATCAGACCGAT
>QHUE01000131.1 GCA_003221825.1 Gemmatimonadota bacterium | reverse complement strand
GGCCGATCTGATGCGCTGCAAGACGTGCGGAACGAGTGGGTCTGGGGCAATCCCGTAGACGACGGCATGGTCGCACGCGCACAGCGCACTGCGCGGCACGGCAGCGGACGGAGCAGTCGCATCTGGCGAGCGGTATGTAGTTCCGTCTGGGTTGGCGATGAAGCCGCCACAGAGATGACAATGAACGGTAGGCATCGCCCAAGCTAGTGGATGGCACCGTCAAAAGCGAACTTTGGCGCGACGTTGAGCACAAACTAGTTTTCGCGCGTGCTCCTGAACGCCCTCGTCACGACATCCAATGAAGTCGCGGCCACCTCCGGCCGTCTCGCGAAGATCACGCTCCTCGCTGATCTCCTGAGACAGGCAAGCGCCGACGAGATCGAGCTCGCGATCGCCTACCTCTCCGGAACGATCCGGCAATCGAAGGTGGGCGTTGGTTGGGCGACGGTGCAGAAGGCCAAGTCACACGCCGGCACGTCCGCACGGCTGCAGCTGCGTGATGTCGATGACACGCTCGAGAAGATTTCGAGAACCACGGGGAAAGGCTCGGCGGGCGAGAAGCAGCGCCTGCTCGGCGATCTGTTCTCCAAAGCCACGGCTGAAGAGCAAGACTTTCTCTTTCGACTCCTCACCGGCGAGCTGCGCCAGGGGGCGCTCGAGGGGATCATGGTCGAGGCTCTCGCGAGTGCGCGCGAGCTCCCCGCCAGCGAGGTGCGGCGCGCGGTGATGCTTGCAGGAGGTTTGGGGGCAGTGGCCAAGGCCGAGATTTCGAGCTTCAAGATCGAGCTGTTTCGGCCCATCAAGCCGATGCTCGCCAAGACGGCCACCGACGTCGAGGACGCGCTCGCCGAGCTGGGGGAAGGCCCCGCGTCGTTCGAGTACAAGCTGGACGGGATTCGGATTCAGGTGCACAAGCGCGGTGATGAAGTGCGCATCTATTCGCGAACGCTAAACGACATCACGGACGAGCTACGGTCGGTTGTCGAAATATCAAAGAGCATTGCTGTGAAGGAAGTGATACTCGATGGTGAGGCAATCGTGCTGACGGCTGACGGCAGACCGCTCCGTTTTCAGGAGACTATGAAAGGACTCGGAGGCGCGGTCCCGTTCTTTTTTGACATCCTGTACGTCGACGGAACGTCCTTCTTGGATCAGCCGTACTCCGCGCGCAGCAAGCTGCTCCCCGAGGCATACCGCCCGCCCCGCCTCATCACGGGAGACGTGCAAGCGGCGCAGAGCTTCTTCGATGCCGCGATCGCGGCTGGTCAGGAAGGCTTGATGGCGAAGGCTCTCGGCGCGGCCTACGAAGCGGGTAGAAGAGGAGCAAGTTGGATAAAAATCAAACGTGCGAATACGCTCGACCTCGTCGTCCTGGCCGCCGAGTGGGGCCATGGCCGCCGCCTCGGCAAACTCTCGAACTTGCACCTCGGCGCGCGCGATCCGGCCAACGGCCGCTTCGTGATGCTCGGCAAGACCTTCAAAGGGATGACGGACGAGCTGCTCGAGTGGCAGACGAAACGCCTGCAGGAGATCGAGACCCATCGCGACGGGATCGTCGTCTACGTGCGGCCGGAGCTCGTCGTCGAAATCGCGTTCAACGGATTGCAGGACAGCCCGCACTATCCGGGCGGCCTGGCGCTCCGATTTGCCCGCGTGGTACGATATCGGGACGACAAGAAGCCCGAAGACGCCGACACCATCGAGACCGTCAGAAAGTTGCACACCACATGACACTCCTGCTCTTGGCGCTATGCCTGCAGTTCCCGCGCAGCCAGCACGGCTCGGTGACTCAGCACATCCAGGGTACCGAGGTGACGATCTCCTACAACCGTCCCGTCGCGCGCGGCCGCGAGCTGTTCGGGAGCCTCGTCCGCTGGGGCCGCATCTGGCACCCGGGCGCCGACTCGGTGTCCACCATCTCGTTCAGCAAGGATGTCGTGATCGACGGCCATGCGCTCGCCGCGGGGCGCTACTCGTTGTGGACCATTCCGGAAGCAGCGCCCAAGCCATGGACCATGATCTTCAATCGCGGCCTCGGCGGCTGGCACACGAATTATCCCGGCGAATCGCAGGATGCGTTGCGGTTGAGTGTCGCACCGGAGACCGGGCCGCACATGGAGACGCTGACGTATTACTTCCCGCTCGTCGATGCAGACTCGGCGGTGCTGCGGTTGCAGTGGGGAACGATGGTCGTGCCGATGAAGATCAAGGTGACGCAGTGAAGGTTGGCAAAACCCTCTACGTCACGACCCGCGCCGAGTGGCGCCGCTGGCTGCGTGCCAACCACGAGACTGCTGGCGAGATCTGGCTGATCTACTATAAGAAGGCGAGCGGGAAGCGCCGTGTACCCTACAACGACGCCGTCGACGAGGCGCTCTGCTACGGTTGGATCGACAGCCTCCTCAAGCCGATCGACGACCACAAATACGCACAACGCTACTCGCCGCGAAAGAAAACCAGCAAGCTGTCCGACATGAATCGCGAGCGGGTGCGGCGGTTGGTCAAGTCGGGCCGCATGACCAAGGCGGGACTGGCGGCGATCGAGCACACCGACAAAAAAGCGCCCAAGCTTCCGGCGGATATTCTGGAACGATTGAAAGAGGACGCGACGGTGTGGCGGAACTTTCAGAAGTTTCCGGCTTCCTACAAGCGTATTCGGATCGGTTGGATTAACGCCGCGCGCCAGCGGCGCGAAGCCTTTGAGCAGCGACTGCGCTACTTCGTGAAGATGACCGCCCAAAACAAACGCTTCGGGATGGTGCAATGACTCCGCTCTTACTCGCCCTGGCCCTGGTCACCCAGTCCACCGACATCGAGCGCGAAGCCGCAGCCGGCATCTTGCGGCAGATCGATTCGCTCGAAGCGCGGCTCAAGCCGACCGAGAACGCGCAGCGCCTGGCCTCGCGCAACGACCCCGCGCGCGATCGCGTGCTCGCGCGTGTAGCGACAGTCTGGAATAGCGAGCTCCAGGGTGTTTCCGACTGGATCGGCCATCACCCCGAGGTCGGCTGGCATGAGTTTCAGGCAGTGGACACGCTCACGACGCTCTTGCGGACCTACGGCTTCCAGATCGACACCGGCGTCGCTGGAATGCCGACGGCGTTCGTCGCGCGCTGGACGTCGCCCGCCGGCGCCGGCGGCCCGACCCTGGGTCTCATCGCCGAGTACGACGCGCTGCGCGGGACGCAGGGCGACTTCCATGGCGATCAGCACAACGCGCAGAGTCCCGTCGCCTTCGCGGCGGCACGCGCGCTGATCGAATACATGAGGGACGCGCGCGTGCCCGGGCGCGTGATCATCTACGGCACACCCGCCGAGGAGGTCGATCCACCCGCGAAAACGATCCTGTGGAAGGCGGGCGTGTTCAAGGGCGCCGACATCCTGGTGCGCAGCCACTCCTCGACCGAGGCGCGCCGCGACCGGCCCGGCTTCGGCGTCTGCTGCCTCAACATCGACGCCGTGAAGTACACATTCACCGGCCGGCCCGCGCATCAACTCACCGCCTGGAACGGCCGCAACGCGCTCGAGGCTGCGGTGCAGTTCTATTCGGCCGTTGATCATCTGCGCTCAACGTGGCGCCCGGACCACCGCGTGCAGGGCGTGATTCCGGAGGGCGGGATCGCGCCCAACGTCGTGCCCGATCACACCGTCGTCGACTACTTCATTCGCTTTCCGGACGAGGTCTATCT